>CALHUZ010000616.1 GCA_938039305.1 uncultured Saprospiraceae bacterium | reverse complement strand
AATGAAAGCAGTGGTTGGGATGGTAAGCGTAAAGGCATATTAGCGGAGCAAGGGGTCTATACCTATATTTCGACATTGGAAATGGACGATGGTAAAATAAGGCAGATTGTTGGTTCTGTTCTCCTCATGAAGTGAACAATGAAATAGACTTTTTAGCTTTTTACTTCCCCCTCAACTATTAACATAATCTCAAATGGGGTTTGATTCGAAAGATCAATGAATTATTAGAACAGTAGAGTAAATGAATTAGCTTCTCTATTGATACGCGAACTTACAGATACTATTCATTTGATCTTTATAATGCTTAGTTATTAGGGAGTACATAAAATCCCACCACTATCAATCGCGAGTATTCCAGTTTGATCTACAGATATATTTTTTGCTGACATATTAAAAGTACCACCTGATTGCACAGTTAGGAGTCCACCAGCTTTTATAGTGATAGCACTTCCTGTTCCTGTAATTGTAGAAGCAATGATAGGGTCATTCGTGACATCTGGTATTTCAATTACTGTTGCACTTGTTGGAACACATCCAGTATTCCAGTTTGATTCAACATTCCAAGCTGTACTTGTTGCTCCAGTCCATATGTGAACAGCAGCAGAAGGACAACCAGTAGAAGCACTCAAAGAAGTTTGCCAGATACCTCTGCCAAATGAAGCAGCTCTGAGTGTGTTGCTTGTTTCATGTATATGGAAATCTCTGATACTTACAGGTGGTAAGTTTGTATTGAATGCAGTCCATGTAGTTGCACCTGATTCAAGTTCATATACACCTAATTGTGTTCCCAAGTAGAGATCTCCTGTGCCTGCTTTTTCTACTATTGAAAAGGTAGGCATATTCGGTATGCCTGTGGAGATGTTAGTCCAAGTGGCACCAGAATCTGAAGACTTGAATACCTTAGAGCCAGCAGTATAATTACCATAAGTGATATACACCGTTGCTGCATCAGTTAAGGATGCTTCGATGTCTGTTATTCGCGCACTCCCGACGCCCGCTGGTGCGGTTAGATTAGCCCAAGTGCTTCCGCCATTATTAGACCTGCTTATATCCTCGTTGCCTCTTACGGCATATATGACTGCTGCGTTAGCTGGGGACACGGATATAGAAGAATAGGCGAAAAAGTTGGCAGTGTGGCCAGTTACAGAAGTCCAAGTATTGCCATTGTTTGTAGTCTTGTAGATATTGCCATATCCTACATAAAGAGTCGTTGGGGTCGTTGGATCCATTTCTATTGGCCAGACAAAATCCGCTTCATCGTTTTGATTTTGAGGTTGAGGACTGACGTATTGATTATTTTCCCATCCATCGAGCGTTCGGAATAAAGATCCTTGCTGGCTTTGACAAAATGATATGTTAGAGTTTGTATAGTTGATAGCACCATCTATACCATCAGAATTGTTATTTATGTTTTTCCATTCACCGCCATTTAAAAACGCTCCATCGTTATCTTGAGCGCCAGCTATGATGATGCCATCATCTCCTGGAAACCCGTCCATGCCATAAAACTGTGTAATGAATAGCCCCGCAGATAAGTCTGTCCAAGTGGCAGATAAGTTATGAAAGTCACCTTTATGTATGCCTCCATCATGTGCGGAGAATATGATTGTGTTACTACCAGGTTGATATCTCATCATATGGTGATCAGAATGTACATATTTTCCAGGATCCCCAGTTTGTTCCCAGACTCCGTTGAGATTTTCCGTCCAAGTAGAACCTCCATTTGTTGAGCTCCATCCATTTATTCCTCCAATTATTACTTTGCTTGCATTGTTTGGTGCTACTGCCATTGCCATATTATAGCCGCCTTGGGTATTGAAGTTTTGGGGCATATTCATGCTGCTCCAACTTGCTCCAGCATTAGTTGATTTGGCACCTTGACCATCATCTCCAAATGCATAGATGATATTTGAATTAGCGGCAGACATAGCCAATTCTATTTTTTGAGCGCCTGGTATCACTGGATTTTGCCCTTCGTCCCAGCTATCCCCTTTATCAGTTGACTTGAGCACATAGTTTTCAGATCCAGCATAAAGGATTGAAGCATTATTGGGATCTTGTATGAGATCTGAAGCTGAGAATCCATCAACTTCTGTCCAGGTCGTTCCTCCATTAGTGGTTTTTTGGATGTTATTAGTGGTTGTCGCCACTACTGTATTAGAATTTGTAGGGTCAAGCCACAAATGTTGAACCTGAAACATAGCTGTAGCATCTGTCGTAGCACTGTTAGTTAGTCCCGTTGCCGTAAATGTTGCACCGCCATCAGTTGACTTAAGCACGCCCACACTTGTGGAGTGTTGTCCATCAGCATCACCAGAAGCCACATACATCGTATTGCCATCACTTGAGATGACAATGTCACTGATACCTAACACAGGTATGTTACCTCCAGCCGAAGCCCAGGTGCTACCACCATTGATTGATTTCCATAGACCACCGTTCGCAGCACCTACCCATATTGTATTATTATTCGAAGGGTCAAAAGCCACAGCATTCAGTCTGCCCATACCTGCATAAGCAGCAGCAGTTGCTGTTGGTATTGTATCGGGCCCGAGATAAGACCAGTTAGCAGTAGCCATTTTTAAAGCATCTCCTTTATTTCCTTCTTGGGCTTCATTCCAAGCCTTCCATACTCTTTCTTGATTGACAAATGCTCCGTTCTCATCTGTCTGAAATCTCCAGAAGTACTCCCAGCGCGCATATTTTTTATACGCTCGACTATAATTAGCTGAACTTTTTAAGGTGCTCTTATCTGAGAAGTTATCAGCCATCACAGCTTTTATCTCTTCAAAGCTTTTACCATCTTGTTGCATTCTGATCCACTCTTGACCTTGAGCCATTGAGATCGAAAAGAAGATAATGATGACACTGAGATAACTTTTTACAAATTTCATTCCTACGTTATTTACGTGGTAAACTTACTCAATCAGGTTCATAT
>CALHUZ010000615.1 GCA_938039305.1 uncultured Saprospiraceae bacterium | reverse complement strand
TAAACGTAGCATTACGTAATTGGCTCTAAGCGTCAGATTGTCTCTATAGCCCTTTCTTATTTTTTAAGACATCATAATTGTGGTTATCTTGCCGCTGTCATCGATATGATAGCTATGAGATATTTATACTTCGCGTGTTTTACATTGCTTTGTTTTGCTTGCAAGAAAGAATCGGTCACCGAAGTGGCCAAAGAAAAGAGTGGTGAAGCCAACGACTACTACAACGAGGATCACAGACCTCAATTCCACTTTTCGCCTGAAGCCAACTGGATGAATGATCCCAACGGCATGGTCTTCTATGAAGGTGAGTATCATCTCTTCTATCAGTACTATCCTGATTCTACGGTTTGGGGGCCGATGCACTGGGGACATGCCGTGAGTCCTGATATGGTGAGCTGGGAGCATCTGCCGATTGCGCTTTATCCTGATGGCTTAGGGTACATATTCTCCGGTAGTGCTGTTATTGATTGGCAGAATACCAGTGGATTAGGTGATGGTAAAGAACCTCCGATGATTGCGATATTCACTCATCACAATATGGAAGGTGAGCGAAACAAGACTAATGTCTTTCAATATCAGTCTATAGCTTACTCGAACGACAGAGGTCGGACTTTCGTCAAATATGATGGTAATCCAGTAGTAGCTAATCCAGGCATAAAAGACTTTAGAGATCCCAAAGTGATCTGGCATGAAGCCTCTAAGAAGTGGATCATGGTTTTCGCAGCTTATGATAAAGTAAGGATTTATAATTCTCCTAATCTTATAGATTGGACCTTTACTTCAGAATTTGGAATCCCAGGCGATAAGCGACTTTGGGAATGCCCTGACCTCTTTCCGATGAAGGTAGGAGGGACAGATGAAGAAAAGTGGGTGCTCATCACGAGCATTCAGAAAGAAGCACCTAATGGCGGTACTGCCACAAGTTACTTTGTAGGAGACTTTGATGGGAGTAATTTCATAGGCGATAATAAAAATCAAAAGTGGCTTGACTATGGAACGGACAATTATGCGATGGTATCTTGGGCAGATGTGCCAGAGAGCGATGGCCGTAGACTTGCATTAGGCTGGATGAGCAACTGGCAGTATGCTCAAAAGGTGCCTACAGAGAAGTGGAGGAGTGCGATGACTTTGCCTCGAACATTAACATTGCACAAAACGAAAGGGGACTACTTCTTAAGATCTCTACCAGTCAAAGAGCTCACAGAATTAGAAGATGAGTCGAGTACGGTTAGCGGTCAAACGTTAAATGGTGTGTTTGAACTACCATCTGATTATGATCACTTTCTCTACAAATTAGAATTGTCATTTGAGAAGCCACCAAAAGGAATGATTGAAGTTAGATTTTCTAATGATGTTGATGAATCCCTTTCAGTAGGGTATAGTATAGCTGAAAAGCAATACTTCATAGATCGAACATTTGCCGGCAAAGATGACTTTAGTGATGTGTTTGCAGATTATCATGTAGGTGATGCTTCATATAGTCATGACCAAGTTGATATGGTGATATATACAGACGTTTCGTCAGTTGAGTTATTCGCTGATCAAGGACAATGTGTAATGACAGATATATTCTTTCCGACGGAGCCATATAATAAAATTGAAATAGTTGCAGAGAACAATGATGTGAATTTGATTAAAGGAAAGGTAACCAAGTTGGGATCTATTTGGTGAGAAGGATGTATTATAGAATTAGATAAGTTATGAAGATAGAAGCGTTGTTGTCAGAATTAGAATCAGCGATACCTCAATTAGAAAAGATCAATGAGGATGTTTCTAAGGTTAGTGTCGGTTGGCAGATTGATCACAGTTTTAATGTGATCTTGGCAATATGTAAAACCATTCAAGCTTCAGATCCAGTAAAATATGAGGCTTCGTTTAACCTTAAGAGAAATTTACTCTTGATGATAGGCACCTTTCCAAGAGGGAAAGCAAAAGCTCCTAAAACCACAATCCCAACTGGCGAGATAACTCAAGAAGGACTTCGCAAGAAGTTAGATGCCGTGAAAGCTGAAATCCCTAAGATTCAATCTTTGCATCCGGATGCTTACTTCTATCATCCACTTTTCAAAAAACTGAACCTAAAACGAACACAACGCTTTATGGAAGTTCATACCAATCATCACTTGAAGATCATTAATGATATATTGAAGTAACTTGAGAAGGAGTTTTCTTTTTTATAAACATACAGTACTTTCTCGTTGGGCTTTGATACCTTTTGTATCCTTGTAGATAGAAATATATAAGCCTTTGTTTCCTGATTTCAACATACGCAGTACACCTCTCCTGATCTTAGTGATCCAAGGATTGATATTTGCGGGACTGTTGATTTATAGATATATGTCGAAGAAGAAGCATGCGGATCTTCTTATCGGTGTCCTTCTGATGATCATGGCATATCAAAGGACGACATACACGATTGGTTTTATGTCATGGTACGATACTTTTAAAAATACCAAGATCAATTATTTCCTGTGGCCGATGGGGTTAGCCATGGCACCCGTTATCTATTTGTACGTTCGCACCACGATATTGGCACCATTCAAGTTGAAGAAGAAGGATTGGTGGCACTTTGTTCCTATTGGTTTGTACATAATATGGAAGCTTGTGATCTTGGGGCATGATATGATGTCGGATGACTGGAGTCAAGGCTATTCGTCTGGATGGAAAGAGGCGTATGAAGATGTCTATGTGGATTCAATTATGACTCATATTATGTATTCTTGGCAGCTGGTTTACTTGGCTTTTACGCTGCAGCTTTATTTGAATTATCGAAGGAAGATTAAGCAGTACTTTTCTAATACTTATGAAGTAGAGCTCAATTGGATTCGTAATTTTTTAGCTGTTTATATTCTGCTCTTTGCCTATGGGGCCATCACAGATTTGATAGATGCTTATGTCGTTGATCTTGACTATGTCCATCGATGGTGGGGTAATCTATTTTCAGCGATTGCCATCGTGTACCTTGGCATCAAAGCTTACTTCACAGATATAG
>CALHUZ010000614.1 GCA_938039305.1 uncultured Saprospiraceae bacterium | reverse complement strand
TAGAAATTCAGATTTATCCCCAAAGTTGAGATCTACTCTATCTATACCATTTTGGTTTGCATTACCTGCATACATAGCATATATCCCCGTCTCAACTTCTTTTTGCCCAGAGGATAATAATCCACGATATGAATCTTTGTTTGTAAAATCGAGTCTCGTATCATTATTACAACAAAGTATCGTTTCGGGATAAAGTACTGGTAGATGATTACGATGTTCTAATAAGACAAAATAAGAAGAGTCAGCTTCTAATGGGCACGATGATTCTGGCTTGATGCTAACATCTCCATCAGAATAAACCAACCCAGTTGTTCTACAAATAGGCGTACCGAGTAACTCATTTTCATATATAGAAATCAGCACAAAATCTACTGCTCCTTCCTGATTTGCATAATCAAGCAGCGTTAAACTATAAGGATAATTCCATGGCTCACGATTATAAAGCTGAGGATCTCCCGGAGTCCCTAAAAAAGTTATCGGTATTTGTCCTGGTAAATATTGAAGATCAAAAAGATCTGTTGCCATCATTCCTGCTTCGATATATGGACCCTCCAGATACGCCTTGATGTCCAATAATTCTGCGAGGTCTACCTCATCTGATATTTCTACTATGTCAGTACTAACTGAATTCGTAACGATGGGCGGATTAAAGTCAAAGTATATAGACGCCTGATTAACTATTCGACTACCTACAGTTAGATAAGGATAAGGAGCAATTGAATATGAGACATACCCATGACTCCCTGGCTCATTAGAAGTTGAATCAGGCAAGAAAATGTTCTTAAACAAAAAACTTAAAGTACCGTCTGTGTTTAATTTCGTGGTAAGAACTTCAGGGTGGCTCGATGATACAAAGCGAAACCTGGACATGTCCAACTGTTCGTCGAGTGTATCACGTATTTCTATGTCATAGGCTATGTCATTACCTGTATTTTGAAACCGCACCGTGTAATCAATTATCGCATTAGTCAGATCTGTATCTATGATGTCTGTTTTAGAAACCAATTTGTCGTTAGGATCAAAGGAGCATCTCACTTCCGTGAAATATTCTGAAGTATCTATTCCCTCATGATTATCTATGGTTGTACTCACTCTAAAAGAGACTGTGTCTCCTGTGAATATTTCACTAGGCCCCAAGATGAAAAGCGAATAGCGCTTTGAAAAACTAGGATATATACTATCGTAGTTCCATGAAATAATAGAACTGTCTATAACAGTTACCGGAAAATCAAACGGAACATAGTCTCGAATCAGATCGTCAAGTTCAAGATTTACAATACCCGAATTCATCTCTGTACCATCATTATATATTTCGATATCCAATCTCGAGATATCATTACATCTTAAACGGTCAATGTTCATAGAGCTGCGCATACTCCTCTTTTGAACCAAAGGTTTAAACCCCAATACTAAAGTATCGCATGTTCTATCAAATGTTTCTAATGATACTTCAAACTCGTCATTCGTTAACGACCAACAAGAATCATAAGATAAATCTACAGAGAACGTATGTTCTCCAGGTTCTATAAAGTACAACCCATTCTGATCTGAATTAGGATAGATAGAAAAACTATCTGGAACTACATCCAATACAAAATTGTAAAATAGATTTTCACCTTCCGATAGTTTTTGATCTTCATTCTCATCATGATATGTGATGAGTTGTAGCTTTGAACTAAACGGGCAATTGTTATATACGTCATCATACTCCCGACATCTTCTTGCGTTTCCTGTTATAGTGGCGTCGCCACCTTCATAAATAAAATCGCAAATCGATTGATTATTGCAAATGCCCAACTTTCTGTTAAACTCTATTTCTATTGATGAGATATTTGTATGATCAAAACTAAAAGTTCCAAAAAGACTTGTTAGCTTCTGATTTAGTCTGATAGATAGCTTACCGCTAAATTCTTTAACATTGCGCAGTGTTTCTATCTCTTCTAAACTGTTATTTCTAGAGATAGTGAGACCTCCGACTGCTTCTATACTGTCTATCCCTTCAAGGTTTACAAGTCCGTCGCATCCACTTATTGTTAGCGGGCCATTAACTCGATGGAGATTTTGCAGCCCATCAAGATTATTAATCCCTCCCAATCCTACTAATGACAACGAACCACTTAGAGATTCAATATTCTCTAATCCTTCTAAACTGCTGATCGAATCATTATACCAGATGTTAAAATTATCTTCCACATTTTCCAGATTAGAAAGCCCTTCTAAATCACTTAGCATGGGTAGACTTTCTAAGATAAAGGAACCATCTATATACCTAATATTGCTGAGCCCTTGAAGCTGATTGAGACTGTCATTGTCGACAAGCCAAAGCCCCCCAACTATAGTATCTATATGTCGAAGCCCATCAACGTTTTGAAGTGCGTTGCACTCTTCGATAACGAGAAATGTCATAGAAGTTAACTTCGGTGATAAGTTAACGGATGACAACGAATTATTATCCCTGATACCAGAAGAAACAGGTGGTGTACAAAGAGACATGAGTCCGTCAATATTTTTTAATGAACTATTGTCAGATATACTCAACTTGCCATCTATCCGTGTCAGAGATTCAAGTTCATCTATGTTTATTAGACTTGGGTTCAGAGCTATTCGTAGGTCCTTCGTAATGATCTTGAGCTGCTCTAAGCCCTCTAAGCTTTCCATTTTTTCATTACGAATAAGACTAAAATCGTTTACCTCTTCTAATCCATCAAGTCCATGCAAATTTTCCAAAGAATCATTGTCGTCAATACTTAGAAACTGTATTTTTCTAATCTGCTCTATACCCTTTAAATTTTTCAAGCTTTTGTTTCGATCACATGAAAAATGAATTAATTCTCGTATACTATCTATTCCTTCTAATGATATGAGCTGATCATTGTTAGTTATCGTGAGTGTTGAGGAACGGGGTATTTTATTTAAGCCTTCAAGATTGATAAGCCTATCATTATTGTCGATTACGACAGAACTGTTAGCTATAAATTCATCGATATTTTGAAGCCCTTGTAGTGACAGCAGAGAAGGATTATCAGTTATTCTTATGCCACAACTTAATGTCCTTAATTTAGACAGTGCTTCAATTTGAGTAAGGTTCTTATTTCTCTCTAAAGTGATGCATGCAGCAGCCTCTAAATTGTTCAGACCATCCAATGAAGAAAGAGTATCATTATCGGCTATCCTCACTTGCCCACCATAAATAATGGATGAAAGCCCTGAGATATTCAACAGCATAGGATTGTCCCTGATCGTAAGAAAATTAGCAGATTCAATCTTTTCCAGCCCAGTCAAATTCTCAAGACGATCATTGTACTCAATGAATAAACTTCCGGCAGAGGTCAGACTATCTAATCCCTTAAGAGATGCGAGATGCTTCTGGCGGCTTATTATTACTCCGTTGGTCACCTTTTTAAGCTGACTCAGCCCCCTTAGATTTTCAATCGGATCAGTTTCATCAAAGTTTAAATTTAACTGACCTATTGTCGTACATCCAGCATGACTCATCGAAAATTGATCAATTTCAGTCTGTGTAGAAAGCGTTACTGAGATGCGGTCGCATTCTTGTCCCCAAGAGAGAACACAGTGCATTAAGAATGCAAGCAGGATAATGAATTTATGCTTCATTTAAACCATAGACGTAAGTAATGACAAGATCATCAAAATATTAACTACTTGTTTAATATCATCTAAGTTAATGTTGCCAGGTTGAACAATTAGCCTACGTTATCAGAGATTTGCAATCTCTGATCCGTATGCCGTGACAATTCCTCACAATCCCCATCAATACATCCAATGCCCATCTACATTGCGCACCATGGACAAATACCTCAAAGACAAAATCCTCATCAACACTACCCTATTCTGGTCACCTCTTGAAAAGTATCAGTCCGGAGACAAACCACTAAGAATCGAAAAAGAACTGGAGCGAATCAAACATGAATACGGAGCAACAGAATTATTCTACGTCCACCCGATGCACTCTCTACAAGGAATCACCTCCTTCTTCAATGACAAACCAGGATCAAAGAACTACTTAAGAGACCCCACCAAAGACAATAAGAAATAACCAGGATCATTGAGGCCTCAGGATCAGTGAGCCAAAATCTTCGTTTCCCCCAAAAGTATCATCTCTCTCTTGTAAGAGAGAGACAGGAGAGTGAGTTCAGACCAGTGCTTTCGACAGTCACTGCATCATAAGGAACTGTGTACGTTATGTGAAAGTATTTATATCAAATTATAAACCAAGAAGCGCGGACCCTCCTTCAGGAGCTGGAGGCGGCGCGTGGGACTATTTAATCTTCTCTTAAAACTACTTCTTCACAAACCGAAAATCCTTCTTTGTTCTTTTTTCAGAAAGCTTGCAACTATGGCTACATATACGCTCATCTGACTAACTCAACATAGTTCAATATTGAGATTATAAACTAACTTTGAATAGGTATAATTTTTAAGCAAGAAGCCAAACTATATGATTTTATCCAGCATTTTTGGGGTTGTTTTGTTTACGCTTACTCAATTATCATCTCCAAACCCAGCAGTATCTCCTAATCTAATTCTCCCATTTTATCATGATACTCTTCCTTTTTTGCAGGCATTAGATAACGTGGAATATATATACGAGGAATTAGAAATCGAATTGACAGGAAAATTATTTGAAGAAGTAGATGTGTATCAAAAAATCATGCCACAGAATGAATATCAAAAGCAAAGATCAGAACACGACTATTATATTCTAAAATATGATAATGATATATTGATTGATCTGAAAATATCAGATCGAGGAATATTATCTTTTATAAATCCAGAATATGTTGTAGCAAAAACTGTCATTCATGCTGTAGCTGTAGAAAAATAATCACCTCGTCTATCCTGCCTGATTTTATGAACTGAGTTAGTTTTAAAGTGCTCCTAAAACTGCCTTTTCAAAAACCGAACATCCTTCTTTGTTCTTTT
>CALHUZ010000613.1 GCA_938039305.1 uncultured Saprospiraceae bacterium | reverse complement strand
GTTAATCTATATGTTCTTGTAAACTGGAATCCGCCATTTGCATAATCATTACATGTCACACTTGTCTTGCTGTCATCTACATGAGTAACAGTGACATTATTAGGTGAATCACAATTATCAGCTTCATCTGTAACCACACTTACGTCTGGACCAGGAACATCTTCCCAACACTCAACTGTAACCGTCGCTGGATCACTACCTGTTGGTGCTGTTTTATCATCAACAATAATCAACTGTTCAACAGTTGATTTATTTCCTTTACAATCTTCTAATTGATAAGTTCTAACAATTGTAAAACCATCATTAGCGTAATCGTTACAAGTGACACTTGTTTTGTCATCTCCGACGTGTGTTACTGTGATAGGACCATCACAAGTATCATATTCATCATTCACAACATTGACATCTGGAGCTGGTACTTGCTCAAAACATTCAACTGTTATGTTAGGTGGATTGCTAGCAGAAGGTGGTGTTTTATCATAAATAGTAAAGGTTGCAGTTCTTTCGATTGAATTACCACATCTATCAGCAATGACAAAAGTCACGAGTATTTCCCCCGTGAGTCCACAACCATCTGTCAGATTATTAAAATTATAATCAGATGTAACAACGATATCGCTACAATTGTCTACAGCACATGACCATTTTAAATGCTCAATATTATCATGCGCCCATTTGTCAGCCGCTGCTTTATTACTATTAAAACCATCACATTCGTAAGAGTCATCATACGGCCCACATCCATTAGGAAGTGTTGGAGCCTCTGTATCGACAATAGTTATCGTCTGGCTTTCATATGCCTTATTACCACAATTATCAGTTGCTATCCAATTTCTTGTAATCGTATATTCATAACCACTGCATTGATCAGAAGGTCCTTGAGTATCTGTTTGTTCAAAATCAATGTGCACATCAGTGTCACAATTATCATGAGCACTTACATTTCCTGGCACATTCGGTATAGCATCACATTCAACAGTGACGTCACCCGGCACATTTTTGAATATTGGATCTTCAGTGTCTATTGATTTCACAACCACATTAGAATACAACCAGTCAGTACAAGGAAGAATCCTTGCTGCTCTTCTATATTCCGTTGTCTGAGTTATTGTTCCTGGATCGTAAGATAGAGGTCCATCAGGCTCTCCTGTAGAATCATCTACACCACCATTTATCGTGATATCCTGCCAAGAACCACCTGCAGTTCTTTTTTGCCACTTAATATTGATAAAACCATCCCAAGTTGATATGCCGCCACTTGGACTTGAGACACTATGTATCTCAGAAGGATTACCTCCAGAACAAAGACATTCATCTCCTCCGATGTCACCTGCATCCGTATAATTTTCACTTATGTGTACATCGATAACGTTGGACTCTTCTGGTGAAGGACAACTTTCACATTGTGCGAGTCTTTTATACCATTTTGATGTAGTTGTATACGGAGGATTATAATACTCATCATGACCTCCTGAAGGTACATTAACAAAATTCCCACCAGTAGTTGCATCCTTAACCTGCCACTGATAAGTTATTGAACCATCACAATTAGCAGCCGGTGTGCTACTATTCTTTGGAAGGTTACCTGGATCAAAAGGACCACAGTTAGAATAACCACCATTTATCTCTCCTGGATGAAAATCAGGATCGCAACTCGGTGCACATCCTCCAGAAAGTAAAACATTGATATCTCCATTACCATTATAGTATCCATCTCCTCCGCTTACAGTTATCCATCCTGATGCTCCATAACCAGCGATTACAACATTGGCATCAAAACCAACTTGAAAAGCCTCTCCGGTTCTGGTAACTGCAAAAGATCCATGATTATTAGATGAGATCGTACCTACTGTAGAAGTATAGTACGTCCATCCAGATGCGTCATAGTTAGTATTACAGGTATTAGCTTTTGGACTACCTGCTGGTGGATTTGTTGTTTTACCTGAAAAGATAAAATCAAATGATATTGAAGCATCATTTGAAGGCCCAGCAGTTTTATTTGCTGTTCCATAATATCTTACCGTTCCATCAGTACATTCTTCCCAAGTGCCATTGGCACCATTATATCTGTTGGCTCCACCGCCACCTTGTACATATATTGTATACGCTTGACCTGAACCGCTACAACCTGTAGTGGCTTGAACATCATTCGTACATACTACTGTACAAGGCGGATCTACACATTCGACATTTGCCGTTATGGCCCCAGATATAACATATGATTGACCGCAGTTTTGCGGAGATGCTTGATCTGTATGAGATTGTGTATTTATATTGACTTGTACAGAAGTACAATTGGCTGGTACGTTATTCATAGTAAACTTGGCAAGGTGGAGATATGCTCCAGCATTACCACTATTTAAATAGTATTCTTTAGTTACTCCACAAGCAGTTGCTGTAATAAGCATGTGCCTAAGGTCTGTCGTGATTTCTGAAATCGGCAGCGTTATCTCCACATCTCTTGCAGCATTCCCCGCATTAATAGGTATATGAATGTTGCGGTCATCGCAATATCCACATACTGATGTATATACACCAGATGATGCATAGTCTGCAACATTTCTATGCGCATATACTACAACTGATTGTAATCCGCCATTGTTGGTACATACACCAGATACCGAAGTATGGGTTACCGTAGCGTACGGATTATATAATTCCTTCCTATAGACATGGACCGAAGAGCAGCCAGACAAGGGCACCTTGGTCGCTGTATAGTTTTTACCTTCAGCCTTAAATGGCACTGAAGATCCTGGATCTGCACCTCCCTTGTAAACAATCTCTACAACCTCTTTGAAGATATTAGAAGTAGTAGGGACTGAAACATTGATAGTACCTGCACCATCACAATTTGAGTTACCGTAAATATCAACCTTCTTACCTTCACTACAAGAGTAGTTAAAGTCAGCTTGGCCAAATCCAACTACAGAAGTCAGAGATAGAAGTAAAAAGTAGAAGTATTTCATCGTTTTAATTTTCGACATTCCAAAAGAGTAATGGTTAGCCTGTGGGCTATCCAAATGAAGGTTGGTTGGTACATGCGTAAAATGCAAAGATGAGTCGGTAGGCATACCGCTCATACAGTTTGGTGTGTCGTGACACACGGAGTTCTCAGAAATCATGAACATAAATGTTAACCTATAAATACGTATTTAATAGCGCTAACAATTGGTAACCTTGGGGTAATAAGGTTGTGGTAAACCTGAATTCGCCACAAAAGGTAGACACTCTTAAAACCTCCCCCCCCTACGTCGGAATAAAAAATATGTCAAATAGTATACAATGACCCCCATAATTACCCTATCCGGGATATAGGTCTAATAGGGGAAAAATTTAATATGATGCCAACTTGAGCTAAAAAAGGGATAGTCGGTAGTATTATTGACGTCTTGTTATCAGTCATTTATGTATTGATCCCAGCCTTTATATGAATGATAAAGAGTTTGTATTGAATCCAGGACCTAAATCCGCAAAAGCAATTATGAGATACTACTCTTTCGAATCATTTGCCGAAAGGCTTATGGTGTAGGCATAAAAAAAGGGTGCCAGAATCATCTGGCACCCAATCTTTCCTTTCTTAGAATGTACGTTTATTCCTTCAAAGGAACATCTGAGAATATACCGTTATTGATCAAGAAGATCGCTTTATCTGTAACATTCACGTCACCTGATAAATTAAGATCTCTTAAGAAATAGCTACTTGTTAATCCGTTATCAATCAACCACATAGTCAAGTCATTAGGATTAATATCCCTTGAATCAAACTTCATAGTTGTCTGATCGGCATTTCCTGCGATCATAGCATATAGTCCTGGAGCCACTTCCTTCTGACCTGATCCAAGTATTCTTCTGTAAGAATTATGGTATCTAAAGTCATAAGTGATAGAACCGTTGATCACTGGAACCTCTACGTGTGACATAGCAATTAAGTGATTACGGTGCTCGATAACTACATAGTAGTCTTCAGCTGGATCAACTCCACATATATCGAATCCTTCAATGAATTCAATTTCACCGTCCATGTGAAGAAGTGCTGCTACTTTTCCTACAGTAGACTCTTCAGTGGCATCAGATCTTAGACTCACTAATACCCAATCAACTGTTGTCATCGGATAGTTAGCGTTCAAGCCAACTACCTCTGTCTGCTGTATGAAGCTATCACCTTCAGTTCCAAAATGGAACCAAGGAGCTGCTGTGTATGGTTGTCCCGCTTCCGTCTGCGCTCCGAAGAACGTAGCTGGACGCTGACCAGGTAAGTATCCAAGTCTATTCAACTTGTTAGTCATACCTAACTCATCATAGTCGAATGCTCCTTCTAAGAATGCTGCTGTGTTAATCTCAACACAAACACCTCCTTCAAGAACAACTTCTACTTCTGCATAATCTTCATCATCCTCTGCAGGTGCATTAAGCATGTTTCCAGCTGTTGCATCTGTATCAGGAGTGTAACTATCAAATATCTGAGCCAAGTTACGGTAGTCACATTCTCTATCTATGAAGTGAACTACGTTGGCACTAAATGTAACAGTCACGAATGAATCCACAGGAAGCTCTGCAATCGTCCATAATATTCTGTTGCTAAACTTAGCTCCAGAATGAGTTATGTCTCTAATGTTAGCATATCCATCAGGTAAGATATCCTCAATGATAATTCCTTGAGCGATATTCGGACCGTGATTCACAACTGTGATTGAGAATTCAACCTCTTCGTTAGGTCCTACTTGAACCTTATCGACATCCTTCATCAATTCTAAATCAGTTGAAGTTCCTCCTACACTAAATGTTGCACTTGATTCATCATCTTCAGATGGTGCACCATTCATATTGTTAGGCTCACTATCTGTATCAGTCTGATCCATATCAGTTACTTCAGCTCTGTTGATTACCATGGCACCTAATGCCTTAGTAGAAACAGTTGCGTCAAATGTAAGATCTGTACTTTCTCCTGGCGCAAGGTTCACATCTGTCCAGATGATCTTATCACCTAAGTAGATACCATTGTCGGAGATGTTAGTATAGTTCGCACAGAAGTCACCTGGTAAGTAATCAGTTACTTCAACATGTGTTGCTGGTGTTACACCTTCATTAGTTACTGTGATCGTGTATGTAATGATATCCTGTACTTGAGGATTCTCATTGCTTACCGACTTATTGATTGCAATATCTGTCATCTCTGGCATAGCGATTACGAAGTCTTCATCGTCTTCACTTTGGTCTCCATCATCATTGCCAGGAGTACTATCTAAATCTAATTGATCAGCCGCTGTTACTTGAGCAACGTTGCGATAAGTTCTACCAGCTTCAGGCATTAATACTATCGCTTCGAATGACAATCTAACCAGTGACAATCCATCAATATCAAGATTATCCCATGTTACTACATTGTTGTTCGTAAGCTGTCCATTATTATCAATTGAGTTGGCTATAGATGCAAATCCACTTGGCACTACATCCTCTACAGTTACACCTGTTGCATTCACTTCACTGTTGTTAAACACAGTCAATTGGAATGTAATAGTATCACCTGGTTGAGGAGTCTCTATGTTGACTCTCTTGATCAACTCAAGATCAATCTTCGTGCTTCCTGCACAACCCTGCTCAAAGGCAATGTTACCTTCAGTAGAAGTTGAACATCCTTCAGCGTCTGTTACAACTACTGAGTAACGCCCTGGCGCAAGTCCAGATATAGTCTTAGATGTTTCTCCATTGCTCCATAGGTATGTGTAAGGTGCTTTTCCACCTGTCGCGTCTACTTTCGCTTTTCCATCTGCATTATCACATGTAGCATCGTCAAGCTTAAGAGATACAGCAAAGTTGCAAGATGTTATGACACCTGCATCCACATTGGTAATATCATCACCACTGTTCAATACAATCATACCAGTCTTTCCACCAGGAGTGATCACATCACTATCTGTATCATCATTACCACCTTGATCACCATTTGTGAATGTGTATCCGTTAGGAAGTACAAATCTAATCATGTAGCTCGCTGGAGGAAGGTTAATGAACTGGTAAAAACCGTCATCATTAGTAATAGTCGAAGCTATCAGATCCATATTAGGATTTAACAACTCTACTCTTACATCCTTAACACCAGGCTCATCAGAATCATTGATACCATCGGCATCAAGATCTAACCAAACTTGGTCTCCTACACTTGCTGTCTGGAAGAATCCAGCATCAATACTGTGCACACAATTATCAGCTCCAAGAGTTATAATTGCCGTACGCATCGTCGCCATGTTGATATCACTATCTAACTCATCATTATCTCCACGCTTTGGAAGCGTAGCTGCGTAGCCATCAGGCTTTGCAAACTCAATGATGTACTGACCAGGCTTCAATCCTTCAAAAGTATATTCACCACCATTAGCAGATACTGTACTTCTGATAAAGCTACCTGTTGCATCAAGAAGAGAAACTGTAACTCCGTCTATTCCTGGCTCATCAGCATTCTGAATTCCATCTCTATTAAGATCCTCAAATACGAGGTCTCCTACACATGCGTTACAATCAGCTGCTTCTGTGATCGTCACTACTCCTGTACCTGAACATCCATTAGCGTCTGTTACAGTTACATCATAGTTTCCAGCTGCAAGATCACTTGCTGCTGCAGTCGTCTGACCATTCGTCCAAGTGTATGTATATGGTGCTTGACCGCCAGTAGGTATTGCAGTTGCAGTTCCTACGCTACCTTGAGCGCAAGATGCTTCTACTACATCACCAAATGTGACAGCTATATTCCCACCAGTATTTATAATCGTTACAGTTGCAAACCCAGGACATCCTTTAGCATCAGCTACAGTTACACTGTAAGTGCCAGATGAAAGTGATGATAGATCCTTAGTTGTCGCACCGTTGCTCCATGTGTATGAGTATGGCTCCACTCCTCCTGTTACAGAAGTTATAGTAATTGATCCATTTCCGTTTCCACAAAGTGCATTAGTACTTTCCACTGCGATAGTCAAATCTCCAGGACAAGGGCAAAGTGTTTCGTTCACTGTCACGTCCACTGCATCTGAGTTCATTACAGATCCGATGAATGTACCATTGAAGTAAACATCTCCC
>CALHUZ010000612.1 GCA_938039305.1 uncultured Saprospiraceae bacterium | reverse complement strand
GTGTCACTTTTATATAGGTGACCCATTATATGGATTAGGAAAAAGAGATGAAGCCATAACCTATCTTAGAAATGCAATAAGATACAGTGCATCACTCCCAGAAAGAATGCAATTTGGACCAAAGTCTGTCTTATACTCTGTCACAAATAAAATGGAAGCTTATGTCAAACTCCAAGAAGTGCGACGGCAAATGTTCCCCTATGACTTTGGAGCATACAGTCAACTCTTATCCATTTATCAAACTAACTATGGCATCGATAGTGCCAAGATGCTCATGCAAGAAGCAATCGACAATGGTAATATAGAAAGAGGCTTACTTTCCCTATATGACTTACAATTAGAAAATGAAGAATATGTTGCTGCAGAAGCGACATTGGATAGGTTCAGTAAAGAGTTCCCCGATAGAGATCAAGACAGAATGAAGTATGCCACCATCTATGAAAACCAAGGAAAACTTGAAGAGGCCAGAGAAATCCTATTAAAAGAAGAAATGCTCGACCCTATCAACACAGCCATTCAGACAAAGCTCTCTTACATTGACTTTAAGGATGGTGCAATTGAAAAAGCTAACCAAAGAGTAGCACAAGGATTAGCAGAATCTACTACCCTTTCGGACAGCCTTAACTTCCTTTGGATGAAAGCTTACTTTTATCACATGACTGGACAAATCCAAAAAGCGGAAGGAGCATATGACATCTTTGAATCACATGGTGTCAAAAGAACGCCCATCAATAGAATGGTTGTACATACATTATATCCCAAAGCACATTTGTACTATTCTATTAATGAGCCAAGCAAAGTTAAAGGCCTCTTGGACAGAGTCATCAAATATTCTCCCGAGTCTATAGATCTTTACACATGTGGTGTTAATATGATAGCATTGGGTAAAGATTATAAGTTATCGATAAGCAAAGAGGAATTTCACAACTGTACTCAGGCCTATGCAAGCTATGGAGACGGCTACAAAGAATATGTAGAAACACTTGTTTCGTATCTTGATGGAGATTATGAAAAGTGTATTAAGATCCTAGATAATGATGACGGTAGAATAGAAAAAATATTTAACGACAAGTACTTACTTGCCAATATGTATGCCAAGGCAGGACAAACTGACAACGCCAAGAAAATTATAAAAAAGGAGATAGACGAAAAAACAGATGAACCCATCTACTATTATCAGATGGCTTCGTTCTTAGAAAAAGAAGATAAGACTAAAGCAAAAGAATACTTGGACATTGCACTTAATTATTGGTCAAAAGCAGATGCTGAGTACATCCCTTTGCAAAGAGCCAATGCTCTTCTGGAGAGACTCTTAAGTTGATCTAATCTTTTATTCAAGTCAATCCTTACTAATACTACTTATCACATCCTTGTATACAGAGGAGATATTTTCCCAGTCATACTTCTGAACAAAATCACTATACCCTTTTGTATTTTGATATCTCTTAGTATTTATAACACTTTCTAATTGTTCTAACAAACAACTATCTTCTTTATAAATGCATTGATCGATTTCTTCAGCATCAATATGCTCAGCGTAGGATAATCTATTGGGCAGAATTGGAAAACATCCTGCAGCGATTGCCTCCACTATACTGATCCCAAAGAAGTCCTGATGACTAGTGACCATCATCATATTAGCTAATTGTAACCATTCAAAATACTTAGTCTTGCTCTCAGCATATCCCCAATGTATGATCTCATCCGAAAGTCTTTCTTTCGCTTCTCCAAAGATGGCAGGGGCTTTCTGATATGACTTGCCCAGCACAATTAATTCAAATGGCACACCCCTTTCTTTCAATTTGAAAAGTGTCTGAAAAAAGAAGTCTGGATTTTTATCATACTCCCATCTGTGATTCCAAAGAAAGACTGTAAGCTCTTTACTGGACTGCTTATACTTTGGCAAGTCCAAACCGATATACAAAACAGATGACTTAGCTGTGATAGATTCTAAATGACCTTTTAGATCGTCATCTGGAAACATATTTACAAAAGTGGGCAAGGCTCCTAAAAAGCTCTCTTGGTGATACGCAGAATTAAAGCATATCCGATCTGCTACTATAGCAGAACAAAAATTTATAAAGCCATAGTGATGATCTCTTTTCTTTACTTTATCCTCATCTGTAGGTGACCAAGGGTAAGTGATCTGGTTCTCATGAAAATACAAGATGAAGGGGACATCTTGGTACTCGGGGAGTAAGAGCGATTTGAACAAAGGGGCATTGAGCATATCCGTGACTATGAAAGTATCATACGACTTGCCCGAAGCATTGACTTCCTCTGCCATCGACACTGATCCACCTGTCATTTTCCATTTCCAGTTAAAGGCGCTTCCACTGTATATATCAAGAGGCTCTGCCAGATGACTTTGTAGACCTTCGGCCCAAACCCTATGGCTATCTTCAAAAAATGGATCAATCAGAGCAATCCGCATGAGAAGTGTTTTACTTTGTGCATATTCGTGATGGAAAGACAGTCAAAATGAAAAATAATCAAAGCGCTAA
>CALHUZ010000611.1 GCA_938039305.1 uncultured Saprospiraceae bacterium | reverse complement strand
AACAAACCTATTTAACTCAGGTACTGTCATCAAGTTATAATCTATCACAGATGTAATCGGTGCACTTGCAGTACCCATAGGAACATCAAATAGAGCCATATCCATAGTCCTTTGAGGTGATACTTCAACCTCTTGCAAGCCGTTCAAAAGTATAGGTCGTTCGGTCTCAAAGCCTCCGAAAAATCTACTTCTTCCGATATGTCGAGAAACCCTTAAGGTTGTATTAAGACTGTAAAACTCATATTCATTCACAGACGAAACGTTAGCGAGATTGTCTGGATCGAATACAGTATTAGTTTCAATATTATCTGAGGCGTCATTAGTTGACCTATTCACCCCAAAACTCAATTCACTAGACCACTTATCATCCCACTTTAGCCTTCCTGAAACACCTAAGCCTATTCTATTAAAGCGATTATGGTAATCTATATATATAGACTTTTCAAAGGCGATTTTTGAATCTTGAGCAACTACTAACTTTTCTAATTCCGGCACAATCAATGCGGCACGACTAAAATACAAGTATCCGATATCCAGCTTGTCCAACTTTGAAATATCAACATCCAAATAACTTATCAATCCCGAATCATCATGCACTCCATTTTCTAAAACCTCATCTATACCTCTCTCTACTAAAGCTCCTGATTCTTCAACGCCAATTGCCACAGCAGGCAAACTGGATTCTTTTTTTTCATTCTCAAACTCAATTTTTACCTCAGTTGAATTTGCTAAAGTCATATTTCCAATTCCCTCAATCCCTCCTTCTAATTCTCCCACCTTTCGATCTATAGACTTTGACTTGAGAGATGTTGTAGACTCTAAGTCAATAGACTGTTTGTTTTGTTTGCGAGTATCCTCTTTTTGAAATCCTTGATTATTTATTTCTTCTTTTTGTATTCGGCTACTAATTCTTTCGCTTACATCTACTTCTTCATGCGCCGCTACTTTCTCAGTATCAAGAGGCTTCGCAAGGAGATTTTTATCATCACTAACCGATGTCTTTGATTGTGACGATAACACTGGATTATCCCCAGTTTTGGAATTATCCGAAGCCAATATCTCCATTCCGTCATTGCCATTCCAATAACTCATCCCAGCAGTTATAGCTGCAGCCATAAAAACCAAACCTCCTAAAAAGAAAAATAAGAAGAATCTTTTCTTTCTTCGCTTCTCGAATCCTAATAAGACTCGAGCTTTGGCCCACCCTTCCTCATGTCCTTCTTGAGGAAGATTAGTCAGTCCTTTTTTAAATAAGTCATCGATGGGATGGCTCATAATTCTCTTTATTTTTTAATTGAATGTTCATCATATCTTTTTGGAGTCGCTCTCTCGCCTTTGAAACATGCCATTTGGATGTTCCCTGCGAAATGCTCAATTGATCAGCTATTTCTTTATGACTGTACCCGTCTATGGCAAACATATTGAAGACAACTTTCGTCTGAGGTGGAAGCACTTCTAACAAACCGAGCAGTTCTTCTGCATCAAATTGTTGATCGGCAATATTCATTGCATGAGACTGCTTATCTACAGTAGCCATATCTTCATAAAGATCCGTACGACGATCTGTACCTCTCATAATCTTACGGATATGATCGAGGGCTACCCTGATCATGATCGTGCTCGCCCAGGGCTTAAATGGTTGACCTCTATCATACTTATCAAGTCCATTGACAATCTTTAAAAAACCAGCATTAACAACGTCTTCACAGTAACTTTTGTCAAAAAGATAACGCATAGCAATACCCTTCATCATGCTATAGCAATGACGGTATAAAAGTGACAAAGCTCGTTCGTCTCGCTTTTGGCACTGTTCTATAAGTGAGGAATCAACCTCCTGCATATATCAACTCTTAGGCATTGTCACCTTAAGATACGCATTAGTTAAAGTGAAGGTTGGGTTAAACGTGTAAGAAGTCATGATCTTTGCGAAATGGCGTAAAAAGCTGATACACCTAATGGCTCTAACATCTTTCGGCTCTATCCTTCTTTGTTCTGATCAAGACACAAAAAAACCCGTTACACAAGTGTAACGGGCCTTTCTTATCCTCAAGAACCTTTTTAATAATTAAATCCTTAAGTCATGCGCCTAAGCGCTATCTTGAACCTATTAAGATCTAGTTAATAACTATCATTTTTCTGATCTCCGCATAAGAGCCAAGCCCTGATGCAGCTTCATATTCTAATTGATAGTATAGCACACCTCCTACACCAAGATCTGATCTATTCAGAATTATTTCTTGGTAGCCAGCATTGAAGCTTGCATTTCTGGTAAGAATGTTCTTTCCTGTTACATCGAACACACTTAGAGTTGTTGTTCCTGCTTCTGGTAGCTCAAATCCTATCATCGTACTTTGATCGAAAGGATTCGGTACATTTTGCATAAGAACAAACTCACTTGGCGCATCTATGTTATTATACTCAACTCCTACATCTAAAAGGTCTTGATCAGCATTGTATGCCAATGCTGGCGTAACTCTTGAACTGATAGAAAGAGCACCACTGAGTGAAACATCTTTCGTCGCTCTAAATGTAATAGTGTAAAGTTCTTCTGATGTACTGACACCTACTGGCGAATACCAAGAAGTAGTTACAGTATTAGGATCCAATTGTCCAAAATTAGACTCACTCACCTCTATGGCTCCTGACTCTGCTGACAAGAATTCTAATCCATCTAACTCCATCGTATATTGATAAGCTACTATGTCTGAGAAGTCTGCTGATGTGATAGCTATTTCAACTTCGTCTCCAGCTGAAAGTTGTCGATCTTCCACTTGGAAAGCTAACATCCCTACACTTCTTGACCCTGCTGATAAAAGACTATTTGCAATAGCGTTACCATTAACATCACCAATCTTTACTGCGAGGAAATTCTGCCCAAGAGCAAATCCTGTATAATCATCAATTGCAATTACTTCTGTAAATGGAAAAGGAGTTAATGGGTTCTCAAATTTTTGAGCGGCATCTACAAATCTCCAACTATCGTTGTTAGGTAGTTCATCATATACTCCAAGTATCAATCTTCTAAGATCGACTAAGTCAAGTGAACTAAGTCGGCCGTCCCCATTTATATCACCAGCTATGATGTTATAAGGATTATCAAACTTAGAAAGTCCTAATAAGTGTCTCTGTATAAGTACTACATCTAAAGCTGTCACACCATTAAGGTAGTCATCATTTTTCTCCGCTGAAATATCAAAACTACTGTATGATAAATCCTT
This sequence comes from uncultured Saprospiraceae bacterium, assembly GCA_938039305.1. GTDB lineage: Bacteria > Bacteroidota > Bacteroidia > Chitinophagales > Saprospiraceae > JAJRXG01. Next base: position 19,702 of record CALHUZ010000611.1, on the reverse strand, counting down.
AAAGGCGTAATCTCCAGATACAGAAGTCATATCCTGAAGTCCGACGTTAAGAGATATCTCAACATCTTCAACCATATCTCCAAATGCTGTCGCTACAGTTCCTGATACTTGATTCTCACCTTCGTCATCCGCACGAGTTGAATTGGGACAGTTATCATTGAAATCATCCACACGTAATGTCACATTACAGAAATCAAAGTTTCCAAGTCCATCGATAGCGTAGAGTTCTATATCAAACATATCACTTACACCATTAGCTAACTCATCACATGATATTGTCTTCGATGGCACGAAGTTTCCTTCATCATCTTTAAAAGCAAGATCTACTTCACTACAATTATCAAAACTTCCTGCATCAAAATCAGATGCCCAGATAACTGCAGTACCATCAGTATTCATAGTACTTGTACTGAGTGTCTGTATACAAAGAGGAGTCGGCTTTTTGTCTTCAACAAACAAAACATAAGTATCTGCTCTGCCGATATTGCCACAACCATCTCTCGCAACCCACTTAATCAAATGCACATCTCCCGCTTGACCTAATTGCGTATTCATAGTTGTTTCACTTCCGAAGACTTCATTAGTTTTAAGCAATACTTCTTCGCCATCATCAAGTCTAAATACTTGAACGAACCATCCAGTCCCAGATGCGTCTAACTCATTCGCACCACACATGTCTGTCACGGTTGCACCTATGACATCAGAGGCAACACAATCTTCGAAAGTCTCTCCCTTCGCTCCTGCTCCTCCAAATATGCTCAATCTAATTGTGTCAGGAGCGCTAACTGTCGGCTCATCAAAATCTAAAATTTTAATGACCTGATCGTAAGTGTAATATCCATCGCGATCTACATTCTCATATCTGAAGTAGATATCATCTGATTGCCCTGCAGGCTTATCGCATTCGGCGCAAGCCTTACCTTTCGTATCCTTACTGCTTGTCAACCAGTCGCCTTCTCCAAGCCACTCATCATTCACTGCTGTAAATGAATCAGACAGGTCATTGTCAGCGTCTTTATCACTTGTATTTGGATCCCAAGCACACCAGTCAATAATAGTCCACTTTCTAATTATCTTTCTACAAGCTTGTATCGCTTCAATACTCTGATCTTCAAAATTGACACCTACAAGTCCACAAGAATTATTACACCATACTGGCTCTCCTGTTGCTCCACCATCAGTACATTCAAATGGCTCACCCATTGGGATATCTTCGCTATACTCAACAGTAACATATTGTTCATTATCGTCATCGTCAAGAATAGCAATTCCATCGTCATTAACGAGGAGCTCGCATTCTCTTCTTATACCTGATACTACATCACTATTATAATGTTTCGGCCACTTTATTTCGTATGGATTGAACCCACTTGTACCATCTACGGTGATCACAGTTGTACATATGATATCACCATCTCTTGTCCAAACTACTGTCTTCGTTCCATCACCACAATTATCAAAATCCTCAGTCATGGACATTTCTAAAACGTCGATAGAACATACACCATTAAAAATGGTTGGTCGAGGTATTTCATATTCCTCTTCACAACCGACTGTAAATGGTTGAGGACAGATCACTATAGGTGCAGACTTATCTTCAACCAAAACATTTGTCCATGTTCTTGCCTGACGATCACCACCATTAGTCACTACCATAGCAACAGAATTCTGTCCTAATGACTCACAGCAGAACTTCACATACTCTTTACAAACTACATAATGTATCTCTGGTATGGCTGGATCATTTTTAGTCGCAGGGCGCCCAGGAATCACACCGTCCACCAAACAACCTTTAGCATAGTAGATGAGTTCTCCGTCAACTGACGCGTGAACACCTCCGATCATAACTGGATCTTCTAATTCTTCTTTAAGCAGTAGACACTTATCGACTTCTCCACAACCTGCGTTATGTGAGCCAGCATCTATAGATTCCACATAAACTTTACCTACACCTCTATCCTCATCTGTTTCTTCAACAAGAGGATCTCCCGTCAATGATACATTAAGCTGATCAACTGCAATCGCTACTGGAGCTATGCTATCGAACGGTGTAACCGTAAATGTCTCTGTTGTTCTTTGTCCACAATCATCTATAGCGGTGACTGTCACTGTTGCTACTTCTCCTAACCATAGTCCAGTGAGCAATTTGTTGTCTTCAATCACACCGATATCTGTGTTGTATTCAACTTGCAAGGTTTCTGAACAACCTTGATCGATATCGGCTGACAATTTATAAGAAGCCGAACATGTCCATGGAGCAATACCCACAAACACATCTTCTATCTCTTCAATAACAGGGCCTCCTGTTTCTATAATTATCCATTGCACTGAAGTATCAATTTCACCCGTACACCAATCAAGGATATTCCATGTTCTTCTAATCTTGGAATCTGGTCCTACACAACCAGGGAATGCATCATCAGTATATTTTGCGCTAAGATTACATGTTGGGCCTTCTTTAAGCGATACTACCACATCAGTCGTAACAATCACCGTATCTAATACCGTTGAGTCGACCTTTGCTACAACATCCGATAGGACCCAAAATTCCGTTCCAGAATCGTCTGTCACTTTAATCATGTCTTCGTAGACACTATCTACTTTTATAACACGAGGTGTAATAGTTGTATCCATCACTAATCCTTTCGGGATATACGGATAAGCACCTAATATTCCTTCTTCTGCAAATTCTAATATTACTTCTGGAGTTGGATAAGCGTTATCTATAGAATCACAATGTAAAATTATAGCATCCAGTTTGTCTGGCCCTCCTTTAGGCCCAACTACCATATCCACCGTCAATGGAGTTTCGATAATTGTATCGATACGCAGTGGTGTTGGTATTTTTACATCTCCATATACTACTGTTCCAGTTATGGTTCTTATAGTCATTTGGTTTTTACAAGATTCACCGACTACCACTTCTGTTTCTACAATATCAATTATAGGGGCAACACAAAGCCCTTCTATATCACCGATAACATCACTGATTGTAGGCAACCCTCTTACAGGTTGACTGCACATCACTGTGATTGTATTCGTCACAGGGGCTGGCACACTCTTTATTTCAAAGTTGATATCTCCCCAACAAAGCATCTCTCCTGTACCATCGGCTGAAGAGAAAAGTTGATATTGGATCGTACCTCCATAAGGAATACCAAGATCTTTTATGGATCCTGTAGCTTGTCCGTTGGTAAATGCTGTACCAGAGCCGGTACCAGCGTAAACAATACTTTGTGCATTTTCTGCACTGCCAGAGGCGCGGAGCGCTTCTGGGCTAATTACAAAGTTGCAGTCTCTATCTACCGTTAAGTTAATGCTACTGACACACGCAGATTGTGCATAAGCGTATTGAGCGCTCATACATAGGCATACCAATAAAGATAGACAGACTGTTTTCAATCTAGTCATGAGATTTGGGGTTTAATTATTAAAAGCTCGCGTTTAGACTTGGGGTCGTGCTGGACTATTAATAACTAATGATCTCGTCGCTCAAGAGTGCTTGATTTCGTCTTGTTACACCTTAAGCTTCGACAAACCTACATATATAATTTTATTATATATATTTTTTTACCAAATATTTTTTCTGCAAGACTGTGAATAAGAGTGTTTTACATAGTATATAAATCTCCATATGTTAGGTATTTAAAGGAAATTCGCCTGCTCTATGCAAAGTTTCAGGCGGCCCAATACACATCTAAAACCTAATAATTCATAATTAAGCAAGATGGCTGACACTTACTCAATCCAAATGTCTGTGGCTCTGAAGTCTCATGACGTCTTAGCACTACCCAACTGACCAAGCGAAGAACAATTACACCTCAGTTTAATCATTGCAAACCGATACTGAGGTGGTTTGTTAACCGCTAACCAACCAAAATGAGAAACTCTAGACTTGTATGGAAAGTCTGGATTGTTAAGTGCTTAGTATTATTCTTTCTTCTTCCACATTTAGGCTTAAGTCAAAATACTACTAATCATATTTCAATTCTAAAAACTTACCCAAATAGACAAAGCAATACTTATGAATTAAACAGACAAGCGCTTAGCTTTCTTCTCGACGAAGCTCCAAATCAATTCACAACTGAACTACTCGATCGTAATGGCGCACCTGTAATAGTCATTCTCTCAAAAGTCTCATTTTCTAAATACGACTTTCTTCAAGATTTATATTATCAAGGCCAACTGATGGATACTGACGTATCTCTTGTCACGATGTCTATAAATACAGATGGAATAAAAGGATTAATATCTAACCCCGAAGGCAACTACTATTACAATAGTTCATTTAATGAACAAAGCAGCCTTAACAGTAATCTTGGCGCAACCAGTGCAGAAACATGGACTTGCAACTCTGATACACAACAGACAAGACAGACGAAGTCAGCATTAGAAAAAGAAAATAAAGAAAGTGGCCTTGATTATAATTCCCTATATAATAACAAAGAAGCCAGCCATGATACGATTGGAATCTATTTTGTCTGTGATTATAAACTGTACACTCACTTAGGATCATCAAAAGCTTCAGTTATCTCCTATGTACATGAAATGTTCTCGCAAGTTTATGCACTATATAGCTTAGCAGATATCGAAATAAAAATAAGCGACATTCTAATATGGGACACTCCCGATCCTTATGATAAAAGTACTAACCAAAAGGCCCTTATAGATTTTAGATCTAAGATAGGGCCTAACTTTGACGGTCACTTTGCACATCTATTGACAATGGACGATCGACTCTCAGGGGGCATTGCTTATGTCAATAGTCTCTGTAATCGAAATAAGGCATTTGCCATGAGCAAGGTTAATGGAAACACTAACTATGGTGGCAGCTATAGCTGGGACGTCCATGTAGTGGCACATGAGATCGGCCATAACATAGGATCTCCTCATACGCATGATTGTGCTTGGGGCGCAGATGGTACATCGGCTATAGACGCCTGTGGTCAAGTATCACAGAATTGTGAGGGCGCACCGATCCCGCAGCAAGGGGGAACACTGATGAGCTATTGTCATAACAATCCCGTTGGAGTTAATTTCAGTTTGGGTTTTGGAGCAGAACCATCACAACTTCTTAGAGATAAAATAGCTGCCTGTGCTCCTTCTGAAGGATACAATTGTTCTAAAGCCACAACACTATCTTCAGATGGAACTTACTCTATAAGCGATATTAGCCAAGGAGGTGGAGCTCAAAACAATCAGGCCTCTCATGCTCGCTGGTATACTTTCACAGCACCAACCCATGGATGGGTCACAATAGGAAGCTGCGGTCAAAGTATGGATACTCGATTGTGGTTATACAGCGGAAGTTGTGAAGATCTTTCGCTTTTAGATCAAAGTGATGATGACTGTATCAGCGGTGGTGGATATAATTATGCTTCTGAAATAAAAGAGATATTTATAGAGAAAGGCTCTGTCATTTTTGTAGAATGGGATGACAGATGGAGTCATGACGGATTTGATTTTTCATTCTCATTTGTTCAGCAAGAAATAGAAACTTGCTCTAATGGAATAATTGATGGAGATGAAACCGATATAGATTGTGGTGGTAGTTGTGAGCCATGTGCTTCGGACTGCGAATCAACTGAACCATTAGATAACATGATCAATCAATCATTAACCTTCATCGACAACTCCATGATCTCATATAATGGCACAATAGCCCAGACTGGAAGTCTAACTATGCTATCTCAAACGGGCGTAGAATTACATCAAGAATTTGAAATTGAATCAGGAGGAAGCCTTCAGATACAAATAGGGAATTGTGAAGATTTATAAAAACAATCTTTCTTATAATTTATAAATATCCATAGGACTCTCGCAGAGGACAACCTTGTTCCCTTTAACGGCAATAGGTGATCTGAGAAGGTGAGTATTTCGCTGTATCACATGTAGCCATCCTTCGTCATCAAGTTCCTTTCCTTTAAGTGTCAATTGATATTCAGGTAACGCCTTATTAAATAATCGCTTAGGCTCAATATTCATTTTCTCTAATATCCCCTTCCATCCTGTGGAGGTTACGTTTGCTTGCTCATGGCTATATGTCTTTACATGCTTGGACAAACTTTGAGCATAAGCTACTGTCTTTCTGTCGGAACTTGAAGCTGGATTATAGTAGATAAGAATCTCTCGAGGGTTAGTTTTCATGACAACTTATTTTTAGTAAGTTACATAAACTATGTCCATTATCTCAATTTGAGATATTATTTATGGAATTTGCGCGTATGTCAACATGGTATTTTGACAAATGGCGATCATTCAAAATATAAATACATCATCGATTGACAACCATCTTACGACTTAGATGCTCTCCTCGATAGGTCATCTGATAATATACTAATCCTTCAAAGTGGGCCAAATCTTGATCAGTGAGTCTGATTGCATTGATACCTTCGTTGTACCTGTCTGATATCGTATTAATAAGACGACCACTTCCATCATAAAAGGAGATGGACACCTCGTCAGACTCTGGTATATAAAACTGAATCATAGTCTCTCCGTTAAACGGATTAGGCTGATTCTGATATAATAAAACTTCAGCTTCAGAGGACACATCAAGGCTCTCGACAAACTCAATTTCAATTGAGTTTTCTAAATAATCAGATGAAACTATTAATGGCTTAATTCTGAAATTATCAAGACTAATCATATCAGATATATGCCCATTTTTTTCAGCAATAAATTCTAAAGAGAAGACTCTACCCTCTATAGTATGTGGCTCCCGATCATGCCATACTATGTTCAGATAGCGATCATTAGATTTAAGATGATATTGATCAGGTGAGATCTGAAGATCTCCAGATCGCAAGCCATCAAAGCGTAAGCCAGAAATATCTAACCTCATCTGTAGTCCGATTAAATCCATTTCTTCTTTTACAGAAACTGGAACAATTATCTTATCTCCATTTTGAACGACCATGTCTGGCACATCAACTATCATGACATCATCTGATCTGGAGAAAGACTTCAGGCTATTAGCCCGTGCCGAATGATTTAGATCTCCGATTTTAATACCGATCCAGTTCTCGTTCATCATATCTCGATCTAAGTCAAGAAGCACATTGATTTCTTGAAAATCATAAGGCCGAGTGATATCTTCAAAAGAATAATCTTCAATAACAAACCGCCAACTTTTATTAGTAAATCGATCGGATTGGCCCAGCATCAATAATCTCAATTCTAGGATATCTAATCCAGTGATGCGACCATCATTATTTACATCCGCCGCTATTTTTAAATAAGGATCGTCTATTTTTCTTCTACCTAAGATATACTCTTCCAAAAAGACAAGATCTAAGGTTGTCACGCCATTGATATGATCTTCATCTAATTCTGGATACAATGAATAGTCCACATACATCTCGTTATCATCTATTCGATAATATCCATCTTCCCCAGTCATACTTTGTCGCTGTTCACTCGCTGTAACCATGACACCTTCAACCATCTCTCCTTTTGTGGTAAAGATCTCTCCGGCGATAGATGCGGCTAAACCAAGATCACATGGCCCATAGATAGCCCCTTGGCTGATATAGAAAGTAACTGAGTCGCTATTCACTTCAATAGTTCCCTCATCGATGCACATACTTATTGCATCATCTTGACAATCAACAATTCCATCTTCATCTAAGTCCGTAATTTCCGGCGTACCTGAACAAGGGCAGTCCCCATAACTTCTATCATTTATCGTACATGGATTAGCATCATCACAAGATGTCCATGCTAACTTGACATCGACAAAAACTTTCATCTCAGCCAGAGCAACATTGCCAGATTCATCGGTCACCTGTACAATAAGCCTAACTTCTTGTCCAATATCTTGACAACAGAAGTGCACTCTTTTTCTAAATATCTCGGCCCCATCTATTGATCCATTACTATTCATATCTAAACCTCTAAGGTTTGACATACAGTTCAACAGATCATCCGTCAGCGCAGCAGTTCCGCCTAAAGATGTTAGTATAGCCAGCTCTGTCGTTCGAGCAATCAAAATTGAGACCGGCCCACAATCATGATCGTGGCTTCCTGCATCCACAAAGGAGGCGTCTATATAATTAGTATACGATACATCTTCTTGAACGAGACTTATAGTTAAGTCATCTTTCAGAATAGGAATAGGAAGACTGTTATCATTTACACTGATGACGATGCTTTTCGCATCAACATTACCACATTTGTCTTCTACCTGAATCGTTACGTCATGAGTTCCTTGAGGTAAAGAAACCTTAGTTATATCATCAGTTAATCCTGGTGCCGTGGCGAATGGAGAAGCATCACAAAAATCCGAAACTGTGAAATATTCAGTAAGATCTATAATTGCAAAACACTCAAAAGGCGCAGTTGAAATTTTGACATTATCTTCAGTTATAGTAAGTGCTGGAGGCTCTTTATCAACTACAAATAAATACTGAATGCCCTCCTTAACTTCATTCGTACACCAATCCATAACACTCCAACTTCGGATTATTTTACTGGTTCCAAATGAACATTGATCAGTGTAATCTTGATCTGTATATGAGACTCCAATATTACAAAATGAAGTAGACTGATTATTGTACGTATCAGTTAGCGAAGAAAGTATTCCATTATTATAATAAGAAGGATAAGACTCTATTTCAAAAGGAGTAATGGCACCACTACATACTATATTAGATGCATCTTCAGGTAGTCTTATGGAATCTACCGACAATGGTAAAATCAGAATAGTCGCCGTGTCTATAGCTAACCTCCTTTCTTGGTCGAAGACATAGTATATTCTATTCACCTCAGCTGCACTACAAGCGTCTTCCGCAGGTTTCAATTGATCTATCGTTTCAACTTGCCACTCTTGTAGACATACTAATTGATTAAAACTGTCAGCATAAATACTTGCATCAAGTATCTGCTCACCATAGTTATTATTGTAGTAATCTATTAGCTCAGTTGGGTTGTCACTATTATATTCTGGGCACAACATGGTATAGACATCCTCGCGGTATATTTTAACTTCAGGCGTTGCTTTATGTTCGATATGAAGATTAGACCAACATATAGTTTCAAAGGTACAAGGGTTTATAATTTTTGCTTCAAGCGTTGTGTTTGGCCCAAAGGCATATAGATCATTTTGGGAAACCAATTGACCATCACCATCTCTTATTTCGATTATATAATCACTCAAGCCGCTTACTGGCCTTGACGTGAACATTTCAGGCGATAAGAACACTTCACAATCAGCATTGACCCCAACATTGATATCTGTATAACATGAGAATCGCTCTTGATCATTGACCGGTTGGATATCGAAGTGTTCGGTTCCTGAACATCCATTCCCGTCTATAATCGTTAGTGAGTAATTTCCATAGTCAGACGGTTGATGATTTTCAATAGTATATATGCTATCTCGTGAGACGATATCCCCATCAAACCGCCATGTATACTTTACAGGAAAAGCAGCTGCACTTATCATCGCTGCCATCGTCAAAGGACCATTCAAGCACACCGCTTGATTCGCTGCATCAACCTCAAAGGAGGCATCACAAAGATTTTCTAAAACTATAATTTCTTCTTCCGCTTGATCGTCTTCTTCAGACACTTCATTGTCAGGAGTACTGTCGCTATCAAAAGCAGCCACATCATCACCTGGTGTAGAGGTGGCGAAAATAATCTCAGCTGTATTTATAATTTCTGCCGTTGGAGAAAGATCATTAACCCTTACGTAAATGGGCAAAACAGTGGTCGCTCCGGGCAATATACTATCGATGGGATGGGAAGTTCCATCACTATTCCACTCTGGATTCATCCCTGGTAAAAAATCCAATGATATAGGGAGCATATCTTCTACAACAATGTCATAGGCTGTTACAGTGCCATCATTAGTCACCGAAATATCAAAGATGACTAATTCATCCTCGGAATAAATATATCCACCTCTTACTTGCTTGCTTAGACTTAAATCAAATGAGGAACAATCCACCATCACTTCAAAGACCCCACAAACAGCAAAACAAGTGGATAAGTCATTCTGATCTAAAGGCTCACCTATGACTATACTATTGATAAATGCTGCTTGATCTTCAAATGGTGTTGAGTAAGCATGTACTTCATATAGATGCAAATCTTCAACATCACCAAAATATCCGCTAAAGTTTCTATTGACAACAACGGTTCCTTCTGATAAGGCCAAAACATATACATATGCCTTGTCTGGTAGACCTGGTGCCTCTACTACTTCTGGAGTGACTTGTGCTACTATCCCGTAGCCATCTCCACCACAGTAGTATCCAGCATTGTTTAAACCATTACTGGTGCTATGGCCACAGACTAACTCAGGTAGGTAAAGAGTATCCGCAGAGCCATCAGTAAGTGATCTTAATATGTACTCGTGATAAGTACCTCCTACAGTACTATGATTAAATGGGCCAACGGAGCGTCGGTAAGGTGTCGTTTCTTCATCAACGTGAAACTGAACAAGTGAGTTTCGGTCTACGACTATCTCAAAATCACCTGATTCAGCTAATTCATCGATTCTTAAGTCTAAATAATATTGATTTGTTGCTGTTGGCTTGTTTGGATCTGGGCTATCACAACTAGGGGCTATGTGATAGGACATCACATCAGCTAAACTTTGAGCTGTCGCATTTTGAGCCATAGTGATGACCCAAATAGAAATAAGCGCGTACCAAGTCCTGATGACTTGCTGACCCATCATAATTGTAGTTTCCGTACTTGAAAAATATCAGTCTAACTCTTTATAACTATTACAAAGCACTGTATATCAGGGCTTTATGATCACCATAATCTTCAGAATCAAAAGGGTACAAATACGACTGGTATTTAGGTACGTTGAGTAGTGTATTGTGCCGTTACCATCTGAATGATAGTAGGTTCTATTTGGCATTATCTGGTCTCATCGTGATATGAGTAGTATCACTATCGATAAACGATTGCGCTAATATATTACAATTATTCATAATATGTAATGCGCTGTATACCTGCGCTTCACATTTAAATTTTGACATATATCCTACTTATATAGAAAAAGGGCACTCTCATGATGAGAGTGCCCTTTTTTATAAAGCATTTACTCGGTGGCAATCACCGAAGATTTGTCATTAAGAATTAGTCGTTTCCACTCCATGGGAATTCGCTACATCTGATATCGAGTATTTCAACTTCGATACTATCAGAATCAGTGCTACAGACTCCTGAAGGATCTGAAGAAGTCAGTGTCAATGTTATGACTCCAGCGTCCTTATCTGCTTCACTTGGTGTGTATGAAGTACCTGTCCCGAATGCCGTATCGTCAAACGTACCTGTACCTGATGAACTCCAAGTACCTGAAGTTGTTCCTCCAGTGATAGAAGCTCCTATAGCTGTTAGGTCCACACTTTCAGTTGAACAGACAGTAGCATTTTCGTCCACTTCTACAACTGGAGCTGGATCTATAGTGACAGTCACATCGACTTCATCACCTCTACATCCATCTGTCCAAGGTGCTATAGTATATATTACATTTACTGAGTCAGATGTCTCATTAGTCCAAGCATGATCGGATATTTCGTTTATATCACTGGTCGTAACTAAACTAGGTATTCCAGCTGAAGATACTAACCCGTTAGAGTCAATCGAAACAATTTCAAAGCTGTCCGCTGCAACGGAACTCAATTCAACTGCGAGAATTACTCCTATAGGAGAATCACTACATACTGTTGTATCAAGTGATGCAGAAAGTACTGGTTCCGGCTTGACAGATACATCTACATCAAATTCATCACCCGCACAACCGGAGGTTGAGATAGGAGTCACTGTATATGTTATGATAACAGTCGCATTTGTAATGTTCTCATATGTGTCTGTGATATTCGCAGCCAATGTATCCGTTCTTGAAGAACCTGGAGGAACATTGGTAGAGTCTGTGCTTGTTACATAATATGTATATCCAGCGACTGCGACTGTATTAGTCAGACTATCAGATAAGTTGATATCAAGCGCCTCATCACTACATACTTCAAGCATCATGTCATCAGACGTTGGCTCTGGATTAACTGTTACTGTTACAGTGAAAGCATCTCCTATACAAGACTCTCCATTAGTTGGAATGACTGTATAAACTACAGTTTGATCTGTGTTAGTTGTATTAGTTAACTGATCATTCAATGTATTAGAAGATTGACTTGTGGTATCCTCTCCAGTTACATTAGAATTTTCAGCAGCAGACCAAGTGAAGGATGGGCTTGTGCCACCATTAGTTATTAATGTACTCAAGTCAATTGAAATGAGCTCATCACTACAGACTGTAGGCGTTGGATCTGTTCCAACTGGTTCTGAAGATATAGTTACCGTTATGGTATAAGAATCTCCAGTACAACCCATGGCATATGGAGTCACTGTATAAACAACTGTTATATCTGTCTCTCCTGTATTAGTAAAGACATCACTCGAGATGGCTGAAACAGAAGTAATTCCTGTTCCTGTAGTTGCTCCAGAAGTTGAAGAGGTTATATCTACACTGTCTATTGCTAAGCCAGAATCATCAGTGAACGCTATGTCCACACCGATTGCGACATCACTACACTGCGTATATGATGTATCTGCATAAATTGGTTCTGGCTTATAATTGGCCACTACTGTAAATGGCGAACTTTCACAATTATTTGCATAAGCGATTATACTATAGACTACTGAGTCAACTAAATCCGTGGTATTGGCAAATGTGTCCAAAGAGATTGCAGAGAGATCCGTTATAGTTCCTGTAGTTGCTGTACCTGTTACACCTTGATACGTTGTCGTTATTGCAAAACTATCTATAGTTGCACCATTGTCATCTGTAGAAGGCAAAGTAATTCCAGTCTGATCGCCACTACACAATTCGACAGAAGCTAAGTCTTCCAACTCCGGACAAGGGAGTACTATTACACTTATCGTAACTGTGTCTCCAGCACATCCATTTACTGATATCGGTACCACGACATAGTATGCGGTATCAGGTCCCCCTGTATCATTAGTGTATGAGTCGTTGCTGATGGCGCTGGTATCTGTTGTTATACCGGTTGTCGCATTACCTCCATCAGGTGTAAGTCCACCAAAAGTTATAGATACAATATCAAAACTATCTGCTGGAGCACCACCTGTTGTGGTAAATACAATACCCGTTGTATCTGCACTATTGATGGTTACATCAAGTGTAGAAGCCAAGATAGGGTCTTCGTACACAGTCAATGTAGCAACACCGCTTGTGTCCATTGAAATTTCCGTAACGCCTACAGTCATCGTTACGATAACGAAATACATATTTCCGCTATCAGCAAATACGACATTTGTTAAGTCAAGAACTGAATCAGTCTCAGCAGATAAAGCCGTTGTATCTCCAAGGGTATTTATTTCATACCATTCGTAAGATAAATCTGCAAGATCCGGGACTGGAGCTATGATTGAGTCCTGTATATAAAATGTCGCATCTCCTTCCATACATACTTCAACATCTGATGGATTAACATATATGTCTACTATAGACTCACAATCGATGGTATATGATGCGTCTCCACAAAGCGCGAAACAAGTTGGCCCCCCACCTGGCACATAAGTCGCCAAGTTAGTCGCGTCTGGAATTGAATCTATGAATGTGTTAGCTTCCGTAATACTTAAGAAGTTGTAAGCAAACACTATATATCCACCATTAGAAAGATCTTCGAACAAACCGCTGTTATTAACAACTGCGCTTGCTGAATCGTATATCGAATCTTCTCCAACTAATACATACGCATATACATTATCTCCAGTATATGGTGCTACTGTAGATACGATTGCCCCACCTGAACCTAATGGCTTAGTATAGTCACATACTTGTGTATTGAAGTCTGACGTACCGTCTCCATTCACATCAGTACAAAGTACTTCATGAACTAAAATGGTAGTGGTGTCGGTTTCTCCATTTTCGACAATCTTAACCTCAACATATGCAGTTCCATCAACAAAGGCTATGTCATTGCTGACATAGCTTCCGGTAGCTGCTGATGTAGCAATAGTACCGTCAAGATATATTGTATGAGCTCCAGAAGGCAAACCAGTTACATTGATATTGTAGTTCTGATCTGTTGTAACTCCCGTGCATTGGCCTATAGCCTCAATCTGGGCCTCCGCTTGTATTCCAAAAAGTAGTGTGGAAAAAAGTATTAGGTATTTAAAAACCTGAAATTTCATTTGCTAGTAGTGTGATGATGTAATAAGTAGTCTAACTGTCAATGGTTGATTATCGAGTGAAGGCTATTATCAAAAATTCTACTAGGTACGTATAGGTATCAAGCAAAGATATAATTTATACTTATATGTTAATCCTTTAATATGTCTTTTTTCTTTGCATAAGACCCTTTAAGCCAAATACATACATATGTAAATCAGAAAAATATTTAATGAAAATATATTTAGTTGAATATCACCTACCAAATAACAAACCCTTAATGGCCTGGAAAACCATTAAGGGTATTATCTTACAATCTTACAAATCGATTGAATTTCAGATTCTTAGTAAGAAGTTGAATATACTTTACCTAGTTAAGGTGTCTAAGAATTTGATTTAGTATGCTTTCGCAAATAAAACACGCTTTGAAGAAGGCGCTCCAGTCAGCACATCTTTGCCATTTTCTTCAATCGCATCATCTGGGATACATCTTAAAGTAGCCTTAGTTAGCTCTTTGATTTTAAGTTCTGTCTCTATAGTCCCATCCCAATGAGCAGAAACAAATCCTCCCTTATCATTGATCAGTTCTTCAAATGTCTTAAAGTCATTCGCTTCGGTAGTCATCTCATCTCTGAAAGCTTTCGCTCTTTCGAATAAGTTGAGCTGAATCTCATCTAACAAGGATGCCACGTGAGAAGCTACACTTTCAAGTGGTTGAGATTCTTTCGTCTTTGTGTCTCTTCGGGCCACCTCAACTTGATTCTTCTCTAAGTCTCTCTTGCCTATACCTATTCTGACAGGTACACCCTTCATCTCGTATTCTGCAAACTTAAAACCTGGTCGCTTTTTCTCATCTTGATCTATCTTCACCGATATGCCTTTAGCGTTCAGATCAGTCTTGATGCGATTAGCTACTTCTAAGATTTCTGGACTTGGCTTAGGTATTGGAACGATGACTACTTGAATAGGAGCTAACTTTGGCGGAAGCACAAGGCCTTCATCATCTGAGTGAGTCATAATCAAGCCACCGACAAGACGAGTAGAAACTCCCCATGATGTCGCCCATACATATTCTTCCTTATTATCGCTATTAGAGTACTTTACATCAAATGCTTTTGCAAAATTTTGTCCTAAAAAGTGGGAAGTTCCTGCCTGAAGCGCCTTCCCATCTTGCATTAATGCTTCTATAGTATATGTCTCAACAGCTCCTGCAAATCTTTCATTTGCAGATTTAGCTCCTTTGACGACCGGCATGGCCATAAAATCTTCTGCAAATCGAGCATATACTTCATGTATCAACTTTGACTCTGCTATTGCTTCTTGCTGTGTAGCATGAGCAGTATGCCCTTCTTGCCAAAGGAATTCCGCAGTTCGAAGAAATGGCCTCGTTCTCATCTCCCATCTGACAACATTAGCCCATTGATTGATCAAGAGCGGAAGGTCTCTATATGAGTTTATCCAATCCTTATAGGTATTCCAGATAATCGTCTCAGATGTAGGACGCACGATGAGTTCTTCTTCTAACTTTGCACTCGGATCTACTACTACCCCACTACCATTAGGGTTATTCATCAGACGATGATGCGTCACTACTGCACATTCTTTAGCAAAGCCCTCTACGTGATCTGCCTCTTTACTTAGGAAGCTCTTGGGTATAAATAATGGAAAGTATGCATTCACATGACCCGTTTCCTTGAACATCTTGTCCAACTGATCTCTCATCTTCTCCCATATCGCATATCCAGTAGGGCGGATCACCATACAACCTCGGACTGCTGACGTATCAGCTAATTGAGCTTTCCTTACTATATCTAAATACCACTTACTGTAGTCTTCGGATCTCGCTGTTATTTCCTTTGCCATTGTGCTTTTCTCTTGCTTCTATATCTCAAAAACACAAAAGTAAGGTATTAGAACCTCATAGATCTTGATTATTAGAAGTGAATAATGACCTATTTAGCAACCTTTGATAAGATAAGATCTGTTAAAAACAAGCCTTAGAGCTCTATATTATCTTATACATATGTTAAAATCCCACTTTTTGTTCTTAATATTAGAACCCTAAGCACACTTTATGCGTCATAAGGGTGTGAAAAGTCACGAAGAATTAAGCATAGAGACATCTTAACATATGTTAAAGGCTCAATTAAACAATTATTAACTGAATGATGTATATTTATGGAATAGCTTTAGGCTTGACAATTCATTCAGGACTATTAAAATCTATTAAGATGAAAAAAGGCAAAATAAATTATTACGTTCTCAGCTTGACCATGCTTTTATTCGCAAGTGTAAGCTTGAGCGCACAGTTCGACGATCTATACTTTGATGAATCAGAGGCAGCATCAACTTATTACGAAGACGACTTGGCTTCAACTGACTATGATGACAATTTCCTTGATGAAGAGGCAGAGGCGTATTCATATGATGAAGATGACTACGACGAGTACTTAAGTTACCAGGACAATGCATATGAAGTAGACGCTTACAACTATACTAACCGTCTGAATAACTACCGTTATTCTAACTTCTCTAACAGATATAGAACAAACAACTACTTCGGGAATTCATTTTATGGAAATGCCTTTGGGTATAGCAATAGAATATCTCCTTTCGCAGGAAGAAGTGGATTCGTTTTGACTTACGGAAATCCAAATGCAGGTGCATTCGGAAGATACGGATCAGTATTCAGCCCATTCAATAGCAGATATGGCTACAATAGCTTTGGCAATTCCTTCGGAGGAGGATTTGGAAGTGCTTTCGGCGGAGGATTTGGATCAGCAGCCTACTGCCCTCCATACAACCCTTCAGCAAGAGTATCTCCTGTTGTATCTAATGCATCAAGAAATGCTGTAAGCACAGGAAGATCATCTGTTGCTCAGTCAAGAAGAACAGGTGCGACTACTGGATCTTCAAGAGTAACAAGTAGTAGAAGAACTTCTAATACAAAAGCTAATACTTCGAGCACTAGATCTACAAGTAGAGCGTCTACTTCAAGTAGAAGCAGATCAGCGGCGTCATCATCTTCAAGAAGATCATCTTCAAGAAGTGTGTCTCCTTCAAGAAGTAGCAGCAGAAGCGTATCTCCTTCGAGATCATCTTCAAGAAGTGTATCTCCTTCAAGAAGTAGTAGCAGAAGTGTATCTCCTTCGAGATCAAGCTCTTCTTCTTCAAGATCAAGTAGCTCAAGAAGAAGCGGTAAGTAAACAGATATAATTAGAAATATTAAAAGGTGGTCGCGTAAAGCTGCCACCTTTTTTTTTGCCATTTTTGATAGCTCAGAGCGTAAACTTTAGACAATAACTCATCAATACACATCACACTAATCACTATGATCAGACACTTTCTATATACAATCAGCACCTTCATCTTATTCTTATTAATACCCCTAACTGCTTCAACACAAACACTAGATGATGCACTGAGATATTCCATACATGAGTATAACAGTACTGCAAG
Source organism: uncultured Saprospiraceae bacterium (assembly GCA_938039305.1). GTDB lineage: Bacteria > Bacteroidota > Bacteroidia > Chitinophagales > Saprospiraceae > JAJRXG01. Next base: position 2,088 of record CALHUZ010000611.1, on the reverse strand, counting down.
ATTCGCTGGTGTGTCAGGTGCATTCTCTCCACTTGGAGCAGACGTATCCATCGCCTCTGTAAATCCAGCGGGCATAGCAGAGTTTAGGAAGTCTGAAGTCACGGCTACCATTAATTATTTTAAAACACAAAATGAAAGCAACCTTGATGGTTCTATTCTTAATAGATCAGCATCGCAAATAGGACTTGGAAATATAGCTGCAGTATTTCATCAAAGACCTTTTTCAGATAACATCAAAACGTTTAATCTTGCCATAGGATTTAACCAAATCACTAACTATAAAGAGACATTTGAATACTCTGGGACTGGTTCAGGTACCATTGTTCAGAGATTCTTAGAGCAAGCGAATGGAAGAACACTTGATGAACTTGGAAACTTCGAAGCTGGGCCAGCATATGACGCTGAAGCGATTTTTGGCCCCGATGACTTAGGGAACTATGATAGTGATTTTGTCACCCTTACTGAGACTGTAAGTCGAAATGAAGTTGTAGAGCGAACCGGTTCTCTTAATGAAGTATTCATAGCCATAGGTTCTAATATCAAAAATAAACTTTCTTGGGGTGCAACTTTGGGCTTTCCATTTGCAAAATTCACAGAGTCTAGAAGATATGATGAATCCGATTCAGATGACAATATCGCTGGCTTCAACTCCCTTGATTTCAATCAAAACTTAAACACCTCTGGTGTAGGCTTCAACCTAAAGGTTGGTTTCATCTACAAGCCAATACCTCGTCTAAGAGTAGGTGCTGCCATCCATTCAAAGTCTTACTTCCTTTTGACTGATGAATTCGATACAGACATCGCTTATTCTTATAGAGCAGATGGGGCTGACACCGACACTAACAATTCGGCCCTGAGTCCTTTGAGCAGCTTTGAATACGAATTACAAGGTCCATGGAGAGCACTTGCTGGTATCGGTTATCTATATTCTTTTGGAGACTTTAAAGGCTTTGTGAGTGGTGAAATAGAATATGTCAAATACAACTCTGCAAAGTTCAACCTAACAAAAAACTCTACAGATCCTTTAGATCAGTTTTTCGAAGACGATCTTAACAATGAAGTGACAGGGTTCTTAGGCTCAGCTTTAAATTATAGGATGGGTACAGAGCTTGCTTATAAAATGGCTCGCATAAGACTTGGTGCTTCTCTTCAAAAAAGTCCTTTTCAAGAAGCAACAATACTTGAATATGACCCAAGCTTTAGTGTAGGACTTGGATATAGAGGCAACAAGTATTACGTAGATGCAGCACTTACCGCAAGAAGCTCAAGTACAAACTATAGTCCATATAGTCTTCTCGATATAGATAGAGAACCACTTGTTGGACTAAAGCAGAGTAGAGCTATTGTTACGTTAACTTTTGGATCGAAGTTGTAAGTTAGTTAGAGAGGTAAGATAGCAGAAACCAGATTTTAGATAAAAGTTACTTGAACGAAAACTTTACAAGATCAAGTTTCAACTAAAATAATCTGACCACGTCATTTTGACAATGGCCAAAAGGTCTTCAGAATTTAGGTGCAACAATTAAATTCGGATTTGAAATTGAAAAGTGTTGACTATAGTTGTAGCCCCAAGCACTTAGCTTTATCAAGTCAATTCAGAGACAGGTGATTCATTAGATCTCATATGCGCCTTCTCAATTCACTTAATCAAATAAACCATAGTCTTTAGATTATCCTGGTTTATATGAAGCAATTACATTCTCAGGTCATGAACTAATTAAACGACGAACTTAGACAGATCTACAACGAGCCATATAACAACTCAATCACAAGAACATATTAAACCTCTTAAACACACAAAACATATCAATCCTGCCATCCACGAAACAAAAAAAGAGGAGATCAATATGATCTCCTCTTTGCATTATCGTTTTCATCAATAGTCCTAATTGGACTTATTCCATAGATATCATCTTTTTCGTAGCTACTTCATTGTTGAAGCTCAATTGATAATATAGAACACCTTTTTGATCTACTATACTTCTGTCTACTGCTATTGAATGTAATCCTGAACCATAGTTAGAAGTCTGCGAGAAGAGTTGTCTTCCTGTCACATCGAATATCGATATTTCAACAGCCCCTGCCTTC
>CALHUZ010000610.1 GCA_938039305.1 uncultured Saprospiraceae bacterium | reverse complement strand
TAAATAAGGAGATCGAAGTATTCGACAAGCCTGAGTAATATCAACTCACACGATAGAATGGGTTAACTTTTTTTCGAATTGTAGAGCTGTGTTAGAGCAGATTCTACAGTTGGGTAAGTGAATGAAAAACCTGATTTTTCTATCTTATGTGATGTTACATTCGAGCTATTCAAAACGACCCTTGACATTTCTCCGAACATCAACTTTATACCTAAAGCTGGTGCAGGGAGCAATAGGGCTTTGGGGTTGATCACATCTCTAAGGGTCGCAGTGAATGCTTTGTTGCTGACTACTTCTGGCGAAGTAGCGTTGAAGATTCCATCTCAAGGTTTATCGATGGCATATTTGATCATTCGACACAGATCGTCCACATGTATCCAGCTCATTAATTGTTTGCCATTTCCGAGGTAGTTAGCTACACCGTATGGGATGGTAACATCCATTTTTTCAAGTGCTCCACCTATTGGAGAAAGCACAGTGGCTATCCTAAGTATTGTGACCGATGGGCTGATAGATTTAGCTTTTAGTCCAGCTTCTTCCCATGCTATACAGACATCGGACAAAAACTCCTTAGTTACCATCGGTGTATCTTCAGTTAGTTCTTTGGTGCCACCATCTCCATAATAGCCTATTGCTGAGGCAGATATATAGCCTTTGATATTAAGTCCTCGTTCTTTCGCTTTGCTGATCAGTAAAGCAGAAGAATTTATACGGCTATCCATTATTTCTTTTTTGCGACTATCGGTCCATCTCCCTTCTGCGATTCCCGATCCTGCTAAGTTGACTATGTAGTTTATATTTTGATATCGCTCATCTATCTCGCCTTTGTGAAGATCCCAAAATAGGTATGAATCGTTCTTTGTCACCTTTTCTTTGCTGCGCGTAAGGATTAACACCTTATACCCAGCATTTTTGAGTAATTCTGATAGTCGTGTACCAACTGTACCTGAACCTCCTGCAATAACTACACTTTTCATTGATTACCTTGTATATTATGTTAATTCAAATGAATTGACGTTAACTTTGTTCTCAACGTTCTTAAATATAACCAACCATGAGCATAGGAAAGAATAGTTTTTATCGAGCCATAGGGTGCATATTAATAATATCTACGTTGATCTCTTGTCGACAAAGTGCCCCAGTTGTAGTCGAAGAAGCACAAGCCGTTGATCAGATTGTGGTTCGTATGTCTTCAGAACCAGTTAGTCTGAGTCCTATAATAGCAACAGCATCTCTGGATAGAGAGATCTATCAGTACATCTTTCTTACGCTTGCTGGATATGACTATCAGACATTAGAATTGAAGCCTATACTGATTGAGAAACTCCCAGTGGTTAGAAAGCTCGAGGATGGCACGGAAGCGTATGATTTGCGCATAAAGGAAGATGCACAGTGGCCTGATGGAAGTGCGATTACTGCAGAGGATGTTTTGTTTACATATAAGATTGCTACTCATCCCGGAGTTCTTTCTCCTGATTGGAAGGCGCAACTCGCTGATATCACTGGTGTAAATATAGATAGTCAAGATCCCAAGAAGTTTACAATTGTATCTTCTGATTCCTATTTTCTGAATAAAGAATCTCTGCTTAGTTCGCAGATATATCCAAAGTATATTTTTGATCCTGAAGGAGCATTAGACGGTATTTCACTTGCCGATATTAGAGATGCGACGAAAGTTGAGGAGTTGATGAAAGAGCCATCTTTTCAGAACGTGGCTAAGAATTTTTCAAGCATAGCTTACAATAAAGAAAAGGTAGTAGGTGCTGGCCCATACGATGTGGAGAAAATAGAGACTGGGCAGTACATAGTTTTAAAGAAAAAAGAAAAATACTGGGGAGAGAGTTATCCTGAAGTGGATCAACTTCAAGCGTATCCAGAAAGAATGGTTTTTCAATTTATAAAAGATGAGACAACTGCACTTACGGTATTGAAAAATGATGAATTGGACTTTATTGATTTTTCCTCTTCATCAATAGTTCAATATTTAGACTTAAAGAAAGATACATCCTTTTCAAAAAAGCATAGGTTTATCAATACCCAGTTGCCAAGGTTTATATACTTGATGCTTAATAACGAAGATGTAAGATTAGCAGAAAGAGAAGTTAGAAAGGCTGTAAGATATACTGTTGACATAGACAGGATGATTAGACAATTAGCCGGTGGGATGGCTACTAAGGTTAATTCGCCTATTCATTTTTCTAAGCCACATTTTAATAAGGACTTACCAGACCAGGAGTTTAACTTGAACAAAGCCACTGAGCTTTTGGAATTAGCAGGTTGGGAAGATACGGATGAAAATGGAATTAGGGATAAAGTTATTAACGGCCGAAAGGAAGAGTTAGATTTTAGATTTCATATCACAGGTTCATCCTTCAGTACAGGAGCTTCTGCGATGATTAAAGAGGCTTGCGAGCAGGTTGGGATCAATATTAATATTGTAGAAAAGCCTTGGGGAGCAACAAGGTCAGAAAATTTAGTTACTGGCGATTATGAAATGCTTATTAGTGTGATTACCCAGTCAACAGGTTTAGATGACCCTTATTTGTCTTATCACTCCTCATCAGTTGGGAATGGGAAAGGCAATACTCTGAGATATTCGAATGAAGAAGCGGACCTGTTTATGGAGTTAATAAGAAATGCAAAGACTGAAGAAGAAAGGCTTCAAGCCTATAGGGATTTTCAAAAGATTATATACGAAGATGCCCCAGCAGTGTATTTATACTCTCCTCAGCTGAAGCTGATCGTTGACAATCAGATCAATCCTGTAGTTAGCTCCGCTCGTCCAGGGTATTTTCTAAATGCAAAAGCAACATTATAATTTATGTTGACTTATGTGATCAGACGGTTACTGATTATAGTGCCAACCGTATTGGTCATACTTGTGCTTGCATTTATATTACAAAGTCTTGCTCCGGGTGATCAGATAGCAGAAAGGTTAGAGATAGAGGGGCAAAATAGCCATGGAGCACAGAAGTCCTATCTCACTTCTTATCGCGCGTTACAAAAAGCATATGGTCTTGATGGTCCTCAATTCTTCTTTAGCATTAGACCTTCATACTTTCCTGATACACTATATAGAATCTATCCCAAGCAAAAGCAAGATCAACTTAGATCATTGTTGCGTCAAACTAAGGACTGGAAAAAGGTTTCAGAGTTCGAAGATGTAATGCAAAACAATATTGCTAGCCTTGAAAGCAAAAAAGGCCTTAAAGGTAAAGTAGGTATAGAGCTCGCAAAGTTGTCACAAGACGGATCTCTTTCAGATGTTAAAGCAAGGGCTGAAAAGATTAAGAATATGATATCTGATAGTACTCATTTGTTTGGGGCAACTTCTTTGCTGTTGGAGCACATAGATGGCATGAAGACATCTAATGCCTTTTCTTATCCGGTATTCTCTTGGCATGGAATCAATAACCAGTTTTATAATTGGATCACAAGAGTATTTAGTGCGTCTAATAAATCTTTGATTGATGGAGCTCCTGTTCTTTCTAAAATTTCAAAGGCATTAAAGTGGACGATATCTATGTCCTTGGTTACCATTGTCCTAATTGCCATTTTATCCATGCTTCTTGCATTTACAAAAGTGTATTTTATAAATAGTCTTTTTGATAGGATCAGTTCGGCTATTCTTTATATTCTTTTGGCAGTGCCAACTTTTTGGTTGGCGAGTCTTTTGGTAGTGTTTTTCACAACACCAGAATATGGTGTTTGGACAGATTGGTTTCCATCGATAGGACTGAAGCCTTCATTCGTAGAGAGAAGTTTTTCATCTGAGTTGCTTGATAATATTGGTCAGTTAGTCCTGCCAATCATTTGTATGACTGTCTTGTCTATGTCTTATCTCACGATACAATTGAGGAGTGATATCCTTGAGACCTTTTCTAAGCCGTATATGATGATGGCAAAAGCGAAGGGGTTAACAGAACGTGAGGTTTTAAAACGACATGCTATTCCAAATGCACTGATTCCTTATGCTACTATTTTGACAGGTGCT
>CALHUZ010000609.1 GCA_938039305.1 uncultured Saprospiraceae bacterium | reverse complement strand
TTGATTCGATGCTCTTAACCTTGTTCTCATCATTGGGATTAGTCGCAGATAAAGAAAAACTGGTACAAAGAACTAAAAGGGACAAGAACTTGGTTAGTGATTTTCGCATGACTATATATTTATAACGATGAGGTCTAAATATTCGATAGTTGTGGCACTTAGTAGCGTAATCTTAGATTTACCAAGGCGTTTTCTCGACCAATGATTAACCATTCATCAGTATTTCTTGAGTTTAGAAGCTCCTTTTAGCTATTGCGAAGGAGTGCTCATCATAAAGGCAAGCTTATATAGACACCTAATGAGAATTTGGACCTGTTGATATTTATAGGAGACGATAAATAGATTCTTATTTGTCTCAACTGGTCTAAGTTTTCGCTTTAGATACAAGAAGTTGAGTCTTTGAAGAAGTTACGTAGTCTGTCAAATTAGAATTACTATGCTACGTTCAAAGACTAATAAAAGTAACCACTATCGATTAGTAGTCGATTTCGTAATTAACCAACTTAATATCATCTAGTCCATCTTGATCAAATGGGTTTTCAATCTGCTCTTGGACATTAAAAAGTGTTATTAAAAAAAATGAAAGAACGACATTCAATCCATATACTATTAAATCAAATCGATTTTGAACAAATAAAATATCTGGACTATTGATTATCTCTCCAAGTTGTATATCCTGATACTCAATATTCTTTATTAGTGTCGGAGCATAAAAGAAAGGAAACACATAAATGAATAACTCACAATACGCGCGTATGCTCTGTGGAGTTCGATGAACCTTTATCGAAATAGCATTCTCTATGCCCATGATTACATCTCGCATCAGTCTATAAACCTTTAGCGACAGACTTCTTTCAATTGTTGCTCTATGTGTTGTTATAAAACCCTGTATTTTATTTATTGATAAATTTAGTCTCTCCTTGTCGTCAGATTCAAAGAATAAAAATAAAATTAGTTCCTTCTTTACATCATCAACATCTTTGTATATTTTTTCCTTTTCGTCATCATCAATTTTTTTAGAAAAGGAAAAGCAATACTTGATTGCTGAAAGAGCTCCTTTTGTTCTTCCTAAATGTTCCAATGCCTTTTCTCTTCTCTGGAATGCACTGCCTAATGTGAAGACTAAGGGAAAGACTACAGCAACAGATATAAGTGTTAAATCTAAATCAAAAATTAGTTTATATCTATAACATAACCACGTGGCTAAAATAGAGATGAATACAGAAATGAACGTTCGATAATTTATTGCACTACTATATTTCTTCAAAGTATTTTTTAGTCGACTTGTTGTTTTGGGCATAATGAATAGGCGCTATTGGATGATACATGGTGACTAAGATAATATAATTTGCTATGCAATAGAATGAAAGAAGATACTTGAAGTTACTGTACTTTCTTCTATTTTTCATGAATTGGCTAAAGAACACAAAGAGTGATACGTAGAAAGCCTTGGGGTTTGCTTAAAATCAAATGCTCATAATTAGCTCGGGGTTTATACTTTTACAGTGAGCATGTTAGAAAAACCAAATACTACTAGAGATATAGGAACGTTCGGCTTGCTGGCTTTTTTTCTCATGGTCTACACTTCCTTGAAATGGGAGTATTTTGATTTGCCTTTTTACTGGGATGAAGCTTGGTCATATTCTAAGGCCGTATTTCAAATGTTAGAGAATGGGCCTACTTTAAATCCTACACAGGTGGATCAGCAAGTGTTTCGAGGCCATCCCTTGTTCTTTTACTTTTTGACTAGTTGCTTAGCCACAATTTCTTCATGGAGTGTATGGAACATGCATTTATGGATGTATTCATTATCTATGATAGGAGTGGTTGGCTTTTACTTTGTAATTAAATATTGGTTTGATGCGAGTAGTGCATTAATCGGTAGTGCAATTTTGCTAGCTTCAGAAATGTTCTTCGTTCAATGCTCCATGCTTTTGCCCGAAGTAATAATAGCTTTTCTATTTGTTTTTTCTATACATTTTTCTGTTGCTAAAAAATACTTTTGGTATTGTCTATTCGCAAGTGTGTTGGTTCTTACAAAAGAAAGTGGTCTGATGCTGTTCCCGGCTTTGGGTATTTTTGTTATTTGGGATGCTATAGCAGAAGAGAAAAAATGGAAGGAATTCGTAAAGCATAGTATTATTTGTTTGATACCCTTCTTTGTGTTTTCCCTGTTCATGTTGGCGCAAAAACTGAAGTGGGGATGGTATGTTTTTCCAGATCATGTCGCTTTTATGAATTTTGATTTTAAATACACAACCGATAAGCTCGAATTATTTTTTGATAAGATCTTCTTAAATGAGGGTCGGGTCTTGATTAGTCTTCTGGGCGTTCTTGTTTTGGTGATGGTTAGTTGGGTTAAAAAGTACTATAAAATCTGGGAGAAAGGACAGAGACAATTGATAGCAGTTTGCTTTATGTTCACTCTATGTTACGCGTATTTTTCTGCTGTTAATTTCTTTACAGAGCGTTATTTACTTTCCCTCTTGCCCATATATGCGATAATCATGAGTGCAGTCTTTTATCGGATAAAAGAGCCTTATTTACTTAAAAGTGCACTGAGCATACTCATGGTAGGACTTGGCCTTTATCTGTATTCCATGTCATCTAAAGTTCGATTGGGAGATACTTCGCAAGGGTATATGAGTATGATTCGCGTACATAAAAGTGTAATTGACGATTTTGTTATCCCCAATCGACAAGCAAGTTTCAATGTTGGTTTTTTATTGTCAGAGTATTTGATGTATCCTGAAATGGGTTATGTAGATTCGCAAGAGCACTTCGATTTGGTGAATATCCATGAAGCAGATTACCTTATTACATCGAGTATTAATCCGATGAAAGGCGAACTTGACTTCTGTAAAGAGAAAGGTGATTGTAGATTAGTTTATACAAAAGAAGAGAGTGCCGCTTGGGTCAAAGTTTATGAAACGAACTTTTGATGACCGAAGAAGGGCATTCTAATGGGTATGACTTTTCTATTGGCTGCAAGACTTCTGTAACATGCGTTGTGTTAAACTACAGTCATCTCATTACGTGTGATGACTTCCCCTTTTAATAAGTGTAGTAGATTAAACAATCCAACCAAGGTTCTATTCACATATATTAAGTGCTTAGATCCTCTGTTAGGTTTATACTTAGAAGTGAGTGTTTCTCGTGACATGCGTTCCCCCATCGTTGTTAACTCTGTAAAGAAGGCTTTGTCACCAAAGTCAAAAGTGTCTGATCTATATGGGGCAAGTGCTAATCCTAATATCTCTTTAAAGAGATTGTAAAAGTAATCTCGCTCTTCATCTGAATCTTCTGGAAGTAAAATTTCTATTTTCCTAAGTACATCTTCAAAGCGGATAGGGTCTTCGAGTAGTTCTGGTTCAAGCAATGCAGCGAATGGGGTATAGAATTCTTCAGGAAGTTCCTTTACACATCCGAAATCAATGATGGCCAATTGATCATCGTCTGTGATGATGATATTGCCTGGATGCGGATCTGCATGCAACTTCTTAAGTGTATGAAGTTGAAACATATAGAAATCCCAGAGCTGCTGCGCTATCTTATTTCTAAGTTCTGGAGTTGCTCTATCTGTTTTCAAAAACTCGGAAAGGTGTATGCCATCTATCCATTCCATAGTGATGATTCGATCATTACTATATTCTGGAAGATACGCCGGGAACATCACTCCAGGTAGCCACTCGCAAGCTTTTGAAAGCTCTGTACTATTCTCTAATTCTAATTTATAATCAGTTTCATCAGCCAGTTTATTTTCAACTTCCTTAAAGTACTTATCAGCATCTTTAAAGTCTAACTTCATAAGTCGACTGGCCAGTGGCTTCAACATCGCTAAGTCCGATTGGATAGATTCGCCAACTCCTGGGTATTGGATCTTAACTGCGAGCTTCACTCCATCTTTCCATGCTTCATGAACTTGGCCAATGCTTGCTGCATATCGACTTTTATAATCAAACTTGTCAAAGACTTTCTCTGGAGCCTTTCCGAAGTATTTGACGAAAGTCTTCTTCACCAATGGAGCAGACAACGGTGGAACAGAAAACTGTGCTAATGAAAACTGCTCCACATATGCTTGAGGCAACAGGTTGTCATCCATGCTGAGCATCTGGGCTAACTTGAGGCCACTACCTTTTAATTCTTGAAGCCCCTTCATGATCGTAGAGGCGTTGTTTTTATCTAACTTCTCACGACTGACTTTAGGATTGACAATCTTCTCTCCATAGTATGAAGCATAGTTCTTTCCCACCTTAAGACTTGTCTTAAGCACTTTGCCAGCTCTCTTCAGTTTCCCTTGTGGTATGTGATCTGTTGTTTTCATTTCTATAGATTAATGATTGGCCATTCTTTCTTTCCAGATGAACTTGCCTAAATCAATCAGGCTATTACGTGGAGAAGCATCTATGATGTCCATAGCAGTTCGGACGGATTTTTCAATGGCAACATCTGTGCTTTCAAAAGACTTCGACTCATCCTTTTTCCAAAATTCAATCAGCAACTTAAGCTGCGTCCAGAACCCTTCGCGGTAAATCTTTTTTCTGACGTCGTCCAGAGTCTTGATATCTGATCGAGCCATAGACAAACGACTTTCTTCAAATGCCTCATCAATAAATCCTGAAAACTCTTTTTTCATTGAGCTAAACAACTCAAACTTCTGTTTTAGCGTATCATTCAGACTTAAGTTGATCAAAACATAGCTTCGGTTGAGCGTGAGGTTTTCAAAGAAGGTATAGAGGACTGACAATAGTTGCTCTTGACCTGTGAAGGTTTCGAACTGTTCATCCTTGCGTACAGTTGTTATAGACTGAGCCATGAGCTTCTTCCAGATCCTTTTCTCAAGGACTTCTAAAGAACTAAAATGCTCATAGAATTTCACCTCTTCGATCTTATGCTCTTTGCAGAACAAAAAGACATTACTGTAGGGCTCATTGTGCTCTAAGACATCTTCCATATACTTTACGATGATATCTCCTTCTGATATAGATTTTTTAGCTCGTGCCATTGCTTGTATATTATACTTAAAGAACGCATGCAATTAGGCTTAGTTGGGGAGTTGATGTTATCTGGTATTTGTCCAGATAATGAGTTGTTGTGGATAGCTCAAGTATCCAGACTTTGCGAATAAAATGTAGATACGTTGCGAATAAATAGAAGTATCGACCATGATAGATCATAAATTAGCGGGCATGATCTTAGAAGTAATAAAATTGGGGAACCCTAAACTGAGGGAAGTTTGCGATGCAGTGGATCTGAATACTCTTCAGTCAGATGAAATGCAGCGCTTCATTGATGATCTTATTAGTACGATGAGAGATAAGAATGGCGCAGGCATAGCCGCTTCTCAAGTGGGTGTATTGAAACGCATATTCATTATGGAGTGTAGTGACAATCCCAGATATCCAGATAGAGATGGATTCCCACTGACAGTAGTGATCAACCCTTCTATTAAGTTCATCGAAAAAGAAAATCAAGTAGATAGTTGGGAAGGGTGCTTATCTATACCTGGCCTGAGAGGAAAGCTTTCAAGATTCAGCAAAGTAGAGCTCTCCGGATATGATCGAGATGGCAACACGTTGAGTAAGACCCTTGAAGGTTTCGAAGCTGTAGTCGCTCAGCATGAATTAGACCATCTGGATGGGATATTATTTGTCGATCGTATGAAGGATATGAAACACTTGGCTTATAATACTGAGTATCTTAAGTATTGGCATGAGGTGGAGAATTAATTTAATTATTAAAACTTGATTCTTCACATCCATTATTGTCAGCCTGAAAGGTTGCTCCCGTATTGATTTGAAAGCCGGATGAAAGTTCAACAGTTTCATTTGATGAGAATCTGACATTAGCGCCACTAAATATCTCGCTAGAGCTTATTAATAGCGATTCTACTTCATTAGCTTGTATACGACCAGCTGGAATCATATCTTCTAATGTGCTTTCTTTTGGACATATGTGACTATCAACATTGCCATATATTAACTCCCCTTCTTTTTTATCTGTTTTATAGATTTGTTCTTCACAATCAGATCCGTAGAGCCCATAGTCTACTATACCAATTGAACTGTCATCCCACCCATCACGAATCTTATTTTCAACTTCTAACGAGTCATTTGAACACCAACAATTTCCATAGATTTCCAAATCTTCATTTATTCCATTATAAAAGTTGTATTGAGTATTATTACATATTTTATTTTTTGTAAGACTTATGCCTAAATTGCTTTTTAAAGAGGTTGTTTTAGCAATCAAGCTCGAACCTGAACCCGTATATGTTCCAGCTATAACTCCGATTTCATTGTCTAACACTTGTGAGTTGATCAGGTGAAGTTGGTTATTAAAACTAATGATTCCAATTTTATTGTTCTGAATTAAGCAATTTGTTGCATTGCCTGAATTGGAAATTGCAATTTCTTTGTGATTTATAAAGGTGCTATTAAAAGCATTCACTCCCTCGGTTTGAAATAAGCCATAATCATTTCCATCAAAAATACAATTGGTGATTTCTTTATTTGCGCCAGGAATGGCAATATAGTTATCCTTAAATAAGCAAGAATCAATCATCATTATTGGAGACCCTGTATAACCGTTTATCGCGACGTTGTTATTTTGAAATGTAGAGTGGCTTACATTAACAGCTCCTCCATGACAACAGTTTACTTGGATGGCATTAGAGGCGTCCTTGAAGACGGAATATTTAAATTCTCCACTACCATTTAAATCAGTTCTTATGTTTATGCCTTGCCATGTGGTAAGGGTGTGACTGCTTTTGCCTACAAAGACTATACTGTCACTGAGCGAGCCAATGGCTTCTATATTTCCTATGATTTCAATTTTTTTACCATCATATACTTCTACAATCACACCTGCTTCAACAACTAAAGAGTCCGTTGACTTTAAAATGAAATTTTCATCAATACAAATAGGGCTATTTTCTCTTAACCAATAGATTGTATTAGGTTTTGATTTATCTATTTTCTGTAGTATTATTTGGCAATCTAAAGTGTAAATGTCATAACTCACTTCTCCTGTGCTGGGGTTTTCAAAATTATCGATTATCTTATTTTCTATCGTAGTAGAGTCAGTGGAGCACCAGCAGTTGCCATATAGATCTAAATTACTAACAGAGT
>CALHUZ010000608.1 GCA_938039305.1 uncultured Saprospiraceae bacterium | reverse complement strand
GAAACAGGTTTGTCTACTCTTACAGGCGCTATTGGATTAGCACTAACAGAAGTAAGGTTAGCAGGGCTTGATTGTCCTTTAATCGCCTTGCTAAATGCCATCCACTCTGAGTTAGCATCTACCTTCTTATAGCTTTCTATATTCGCACTTTCTGTGATGACGCGGCTAAAAGCGTTGAATTCTGCTTTATTAGCAGAAGAGAATGAGCGCCATTCTTCTACCTTCTTACGCTGGCTTGGACTTGCCATGCCATCAAAGTATTGAAGTAATTCTACTTCAGAAACGGAGTTATGCAGCGCATGAGAGAATTGTTTCCACTCGGCATCAACATCTACTCTCTTGTATGATGACAGGTGCTCTGATTCATCATATATCTTCTGATAATACTCAAGATCTGTGGCATTGTCATCACTACTGGATGCCCACTCTTCGAGTGCTTTCAGTTTTTTTGCTGAGGCTTCTCCTCTCAACAATTTTAATATGTCGTTTTCTTCTATTTTAGCCATTACTAATTACATGACGTTTGGTAAACTAACTGTCACATTAAAATTCTAATTAATTTGAAAAAAGAATTTCATTGCCCTGTAAATCCTCTTTTAAAAGCTTCAAAGCCTTGGCTACGTTATCCTCTACTGCACGCTTTGATATATTGAGATAAGCTGCTATTTCATTGTATGTCAGTCCCTCGATCTTACTTAGAGAGAAGATCTTTCTCATTTTTGGCTTGAGTTTATCCATCGATCTAAGAATTTCTTCCCTTACGACAAATGAATTCATGTGGTCGATATTCTCTTCCACTTCATCAACATTGACCAAATTCTTGTACTCATCCAGCTTCTTATTAGAGCGGATCATGTCTATCATTCTGTTTCGAACGGCAGAATAGAGGTAACTCTTAGCTGATGTGCTTATTTGAATTGTGTCTTTGTTCTCCCAAATTTTCATAAATGTCCCCTGTACTATTTCGCGACTGCTTTCCCAGTCCTTGATATAGCTATTCACATAGTTACACAGTGGGCCGAAGTATGTTTTAAACACTTCTTCAAAATTTGATTCGTTAAACGGACTTTTATTCACACCTAAAACAATTTTACTGGGTAGTTACCCTATTACAGACAAGGTTTATCTCCGTGATTTGCGTAAAAGTAGTCAATTTCAGACATATTACAATATTTCTTAATGCAACTATTAAATTTTCTTGTTGGTATAGTACTTAGAATGTGACAATTTTTTACGTAAGTATGCTCTATAAAACATACTATATAAAGTACCTTCGATATCATATCAAGACAGATTATGGCAGAGACTACAATATGGAATGGATCAGATAAATATTTGTGTGACAAGGAGTTATCACAAGCATTTCATATGGCACGTGTGCTTGGGATGCCCCTTTTGATTGAAGGAGAACCTGGAACAGGAAAGACAGAATTACCACTACAATATGCACAAGACAGGGATATTGATTTGTTTGTTTATCCAGTTGGTTCAAAGAGTTCCGTAGAGCAATTTGTCGCAAAATTCGATCATGTAAAGTATTTACGAGATTCTCAAATCGAAGTACTCAATGCTCAGAGAGACGAAAAAGGCTTGGATACTAAGCTGAGTACAGGAGGAAGGAGCACAGATCAGCTGAAAGATTATGTGATGCAAGGTCCTGCGGCGAAAGCTTATAGTACACCTCATTCAGTACTACTGATTGACGAAATAGATAAGGCACCAAGAGAATTTCCAAATGATCTGCTTTATGCATTAAGCCATAGGAAGTTTGTGATGCCTGAGTCAGGTGATGTAATAGAGGTATCAGAGCAAGATATGCCTGCTATTGTAATCACCAGTAATCGTGAACAAGAGCTTCCCACTGCATTCAAAGGAAGATGTATCTACCACTATATATCATTTCCAGCTCCTGAAGTGATGAGGGATATCGTAAGAAAACACTATCCGAAAGCTGATGATGATATAGTTCAGCACGCTATTGATATGTTCTATCAGTTGAGACAACTGGGGTTAGAAAGATCCCCTTCGACTCGTGAGCTACTGAATTGGTTAAAGTATATGATGACTTTCAGCAAAGCAGAGACGATCGAGCGTATCAAGAAGTTGGATGGGATAGGGGCATTAATTAAGACACAAGATGATGTGCGACGTGTTCAACGAAACCTTATGGATGATGTCAAGCGGCCAGGAGGAGCCGCACGTTACTAAGAGTAATCGTCAATAGAAACAACAGATAGAAGATTAAATCAAATGTTCGAGAGCTTTCCAGATGTATGCAGAAGTTATGGAGTCAAGGCTGATGTCAGGTCACTGCTGTTGCTTCAGAAAGCTATCGATCGAAACTTAATTAATACCGTAGGCGATCTGTACAGTTTTTTCAAAGGCTCATTAGTAAAAGACCCTACAGATATCGGCCCATACACTCAGGCATTCTATGATTACTTTGTAGGTGTAGATGTGGGGGCTGGAGAGCGGCTGAATGACGCTATTGAGAGAGCAGATACATTTAAAGATTGGTTAGAGGACTTTCTCCAAGGTGATGATGAACGTCGCAAGCTTGATATGGATGATCTCATCAACCAGTTTTTGGACGAGATCCATACCACGACATATGATATCAAGCGGGTTCTTGATGGAGAGGATATTCTTAAAGAAGACGACCCAGATAGGCCAGATGATGATGGAGCTGGCAAGAAAGGTGACGATGCCAACAAAGACCGACTGCTTGATAAGGCTGCGGATTATAGATTTGTTGATTTGGAAGAGCTCCGTAAGCGTATGGAGAAGGTCATGGAGCAACAGACCAGAGATCATGAAGGTGGAAGTCATTGGATAGGAACAGGAGGAGTATCTCCCTACGGTAATGGTGGGGCTGCATTAGGTGGCATCAGAGTTGGTGGCAGTGGCGGAGGGCGAATGGCTCGAGAAGTGATGGGCGATCCACAGTACTATCCAGTAGATATTGATGCCAACATCAACGATGACAACATCGATGCGACACTTGCGACACTCAAAGGTGTTATAGAAGAAACCAACGAAAGGTACCTTGATATTCCTTTGACTGTGAAAGAAGGAGTAGCACAAGGAGGCTTGTTCTTGCCTGTCGAAATGGATAAGACGCATGATAAGCTTCAAGTGATCCTGATCATTGATAATGGCGGTTATTCTATGGACTACTATATTAAGGCAGTTCAGGCATTATTCAAGAAAATGAAGACCCGCTATCAGAGCGACCTTGAGACTTACTACTTCCACAATACTATATATAAGTATGTCTACGAAGACGAAAGACGTACACGGAAAGTGCCTATAGAAAGGATCTTGTCAAAGGACCCTAATTATAGAGTATTCATCATAGGTGATGCGGCTATGGCACCTTATGAACTACACGAAGGTAGCATCATCGCTTGGGGCCGAATATCTGAAAAATTCAAAAAGACAGTCTGGTTAAACCCAGTTTCTGAAAAGCACTGGCATATCACTTGGACGACCACGATGCTAAGAAAGATCTTTAAGATGTTCACCATGACGCCTCGTGGTATCGAACAGGCGATCTTAGGGATGAATAAGAAGAAATCGTAGGTAGTAGGAATTAGTGAATTAGCACATTAAGGCTTTTTTATCTAAACCGGGCTTACCAATCCCTCAGTGCTTGGGAGTCCCTTAATCCTTTTTTTCATTTTGACACCTGACACCTATCTCCTTTTCTCAGTTCTTGCTTTATTTATCAACCATCAACCATCAACCATCAACCATCAACCATCAACCATCAACCGACGCTAGTCAATCCCATTCCTTCTAGCAATCCGTGCTTCTTGCTCCTTCTTTCTGATTTCATAGAATGCCGCTCCACGACTTTCTAATTCCTGAGGTACACCTCTGAGATGTCTATGATAGGAGACAATTAGAAACTTGGCCATATCATCAGGATGAGTGACACCATATTCTTTCAGCTTATGTGAAAGCCTACTTCCTTCATAAAAATTCCAATTGACGACCATCCATTTGCCCAATCCCATAACGAGGACATCCGCAGCATGCTGCTCATCTGTTTCAAGTAGTTTTGATCTTCCAGCATCATCAGAAAGTCTATCTAATTCGATCATAGCTTCTGTTACATCTGCAGGAATATATATTCCGTTGATGGATTCTTGGGCTATATTGATCGCGTATTGCTCTTGGTACTCTTGCTCTGCGTTATTTTGAGCTTGTGACATTATGGGAAGCAGGAGGAAGAGAAGTAGTATAAATCGCATATTAAGTTTGCTGTTTCGTTTTGTGTTCCAAGATTGAACGCTGATATCGCTGATCTTTCATGACTATATGTGGTCTCTTTCAAATCTTCGGTCATCATAATAATCTGCGTCATCTGTGTTCCAAGATAGTATGCTGATACCGCTGATCCTTAGAATACAATCGGTTTATTAACTGAATAACGCATGTGCTTTCAGATAATTCTTAGAACTTTGTTTTTAACGTGCTATTAAGACACAACGAATGGGTATAGGACAGTTTGAGATATTCTTGATACAGACGATCGTATTTTCGTTGATCTATCTTGCAGATAGCTATGTAGGCTTCTTGGTTTGCTTGATCTTAGGGATCATTGCA
>CALHUZ010000607.1 GCA_938039305.1 uncultured Saprospiraceae bacterium | reverse complement strand
TATCACAAAAGTGCGAAAGGGATGTTTTCCATCTATCGCACCTTGTTCTAAATCTGCCCAAATACTTTCGAGTATATCTTTCAATGATTATACATCTTCGGCTATCTGAAGCACAAGCTTACCTTTCTTTTCTCCTGAAAACAACTTTTGGAAAGTAGGATAGAAGTTTTCTATGCCCTTCTCAATATGTTCCCTTGATTTGATCTTTCCTTCTGCTGTCCATTGGCCAAGTTGCTTAGCGGCTTCACCATAACGTGACGTAAACTGAATCACAACAAAGCCTTCCATTGTAGCTCCATTGACTAATAGAGACAAGTAGTTAGCTGGCCCCTTTACATTCTCCTTGTTGTTATACTGTGATATCGCTCCACAGATCGCTATCCGTGCTCCTCTATTGATGTGAGCAAGTGCCATATCAAGAATCTCCCCTCCTACATTATCAAAGTACATGTCTACCTTATTAGGACAGTGTTCTTTAATCCCTTTGTAGACATTATCATTTTTATAATCTATACATGCATCAAATCCTAACTCGTCTACAACATAGCGGCATTTCTCTGAACCACCTGCGATACCAACAACTCTACAGCCTTTGATCTTTGCTATCTGTCCTACTACACTTCCTACTGCTCCTGCAGCCCCTGATACTAAAACCGTCTGACCTTCTTGAGGCTTAAGTACATCCAAGAGTCCAAAATAAGCCGTGAACCCTGGCATACCTAATGTTCCTAAATATCTTGGCAAAGGAAGAAGCGTTGGATCTACTTTAACCCAGCCATGACCATCCGTTAGACAATACTCTTGAATTCCTGTCATCCCATATACATAGTCTCCTACATTATACTTAGGATGCTTGCTCGATACCACTTTACCAACACCACCCGCTCTCATCACCTCGTCGATTTGTACTGGTGGTACATATGACTTTGCATCATTAATCCATCCACGCATAGCGGGATCCAGCGATACATAAAGAACCTTTGCAACCAGTTGCCCTTCACCAGGTTCTGGCACTTCAGATTTTTCTAATTTCCATACTTGCTCTGATGGAAATCCTACCGGTCGTTCATTAAGAAGTAATTGAGTATTCATATTTTTTAATGTCTAATTTTCTTGATTATTTCTTGCGCTATTAACTGGCTATCTGTATGGATGGAACCAAGGATGCCTCCTACTTTATAATTATCAAATCCTAAGAAGTAAGCATTTGACAAGTTACCCTCGCCTATTGGAGTTCCAGGAATATCGCTTTTATCCAATATCTCTTGTACTGAAGGCATGAAAGATTCTACAGCTGCCTTATATCCAGTTGATAGAATAACTTGGTCAATTGGAATACTCTTCCCTTCTATTGTAACAGCTCCAGATGTATCGAAAGACTTGATATCTGGATGTACCTTGATTTTACCTTTTTTAATTAGGTCCACAGTACCCAAGTCAATCACTGGGGTCTTTCCTGTCTCCCTAAGTTGAACGGTGGGGTGCATTTTTGATATGCGCAATCCGTACTTTTCAACATTCCCGAAGTATACTTTTCTAATTTGTGAGCCTAGCCAATCGCCTAGTCCAAAAGGGATTTTAGCTAATATCTTGGCAGTCTCTTGCACTGGCCGACCATTAAGGTCTCGCGGTACAAGACTAATAGGGCTTCTAACACTTATGTGTACATCAACATCATGGTTCGCTAAGTCTAGCGCCACTTCAGCACCAGTATTTCCCATACCAACTACTAAGACTGATTGGTTTAAGTACGGTTCTGGGTTTTTATAATATTTACTATGAGTGATCTTACCTTTATAATCATCTTGCCCTGGCCAAATAGGCATCTTTGGCACTTTATTTACACCAGTGGCGACAACTACATGATCGGCAGTAAACGTTTCTTTAGAAGTTGAAATATTCCATCCCGAATCAGATCGAGTTACACTCTTAACCTCTTCGCTTAGTCGCGGCTTGATTGCAAAGTGCTTGGCATAACTACTAAGATAGTCGACTACCTGTTCTCTTGAGACATAAACTGGATACTCTTGAGGAAAAGGTAGGTGTGGTAGATGCGACCACTTCTTAACAGTATGAAGATGCAATCTATCATAGTGATTGCGCCAAGAGCTCCCGACTTCATCAGCTGACTCAATTATAATGTAATCATCGATACCTTGATGAGATAAGCATCCTGCTATGGCCAAACCTGCAGGTCCTGCACCTATGATAACTATAGATTGATGTTTCATCACATGCAAGATAAGTTCTTTACACGATGACTACGATCAATTAATTAGCATCTATATCAGAAAGAATATTTTACTCCACCTTCAAGACTGAGGGTGTTAATTCTATCAACGATCTCATTCGCCTGACCCGTAAATGAATGTTGGTATTGAGGCTGCAAATACCAGCTTACTCCTTGCAGCAGAGTTGACTCCACTCCAAATCCTATGACTCCTGTCAAATAGAGATTGTCTTTTATAGGATCACCTTTTAGAATACCTCTTTGTAATTCTTGCAAGTCTACTACATCTAAAGTAGGCGCTTGGGCAAATCTAGCTTTAGATTGAACTGTACGATTTATGGCGTATTTATTATGCAAAACAGCATTGACTGCCATCCCTCCAAATGCATAAACTGAAGACTTCTTAAGCGGAGAAGCATATATCCTTGCTAACAATGGAATTTGCACTTGCTTGATGACCATATGATCTAATTGATCCTCCAAGAAGCTAACGTCACTAAACTTACTATAGTTGGTTAGCTTTCCCGGAACAAAAGTCTTCTCCGAATATCTCAATCCAGATTCTATCTCAAAGCTCTTCTTACGATATGCCACAGATACACCTAAGCTCTTTCCTCCTAGTCCTGATTCTATCTGACTACTTAGATATCCTAAGTTGATATCAGTATTGATGAAGTTAACATCATAAGAAAGCGGTATACCTATCGTCCATCGGTCCGGAACCGGTAGATCGATTTTAAGAAAAATTGGATAAAAGCTCAATTCTGGTAGTTCACGCTCCACGTTAAAGAGTGAAATACCAAGAGTCTCTATGGTTCCTTCTGAAGGACCTGCTTCATCTGAAGATTCATTAAAACTATATAGATCAAGTATGCTTGATACATCCTCGTCTGACAAAGAGAGTGCCTCGCTGCGATATACATCTCTTGCCAATACTTTATCAAAAGAGCTATAAAAATCAAAGTTTTTGGAAAGCATCGGAACCCTTGAAGTCAAAGGTGTTTGCCTTATGTCTTGATCGATAGAAGTAATCAGATCTATGTTTTGGCTGAATTCTTTCGAGACATTAAGCTCTGCACTGATCACAGATGGGTTTTGAATGGCTTCATGAACCTTGTCCATATATGCAACATTCATCTCTACTGGTGATGAATATTGTGTATAGTTGTAGTAAGTAAATACCAATAGCAGAACGATGGCTGCTTCGAGAAACTTGACTATATAAAGTCGCTTTTTTCTTTCTTCTATATGATCTAACTCAGAGCTAAGGGCAGCCCAGTGCTCCTCATTAGTGGCAGAACGCTGATTGTCTAATTTCTCTTTGATGATTGGGATGAATGCATCATCTTCAGACATGCCTTTTGCATCTTCATCCAAACGCGAACTCAGTTTCCCCCAAGAAGTCTGATCGTAGTCTTCTTGAACGTTTTCGAGTAACTCCTTAATTTTCTTATCTAACCTATCTTCTGGCATACTCCGAGCTCTTCGCTAACAACAATGCTCTTAATTTTGTCCTTGCTTTCACAAGATTACTCCTTGATGTACTTTCGGAGATATTCAGCTTTGCAGCTATCTCTTTGTGCGGATAACCCTCCATGATGTAGAGGTTAAAAATCGCACGGTACGACGGTGATAATTCTTGTAAACACTCAATGATTTCCTCTGCAGCTAAAAAGTTAATTGCATTAGGATCATTACTCTTCACTGAATAAGCAGTGTCAAGATCTTCAGTTCTTCGACGTTTTGCCTTACGGTAGTAGTCGATCGCTGTATTGATCATGATACGCTTAATCCACGCATTAAGTGAGGTCCCCATCTGGTACTTGTTGATATGCTTAAATACCTTGATAAAACCCTCATGCATTATGTCTAAAGCATCCTCTTTGTTAGTGGCATAGCGATGGCAAAGTGGCATCATGGTCGAGTAGAAATCCTTGTACAGAAGTTCTTGCGCCCATCTCTCGTTGCTCATGCAAGCCGAGAGGTAATCCAAATCTTTGTCAACCCTAATTACAAAGCTCATACTTTAAATGTAGTGATTACTAAATGAAAAGACAATCGCATTATCCATTATTTAACGTTACGTTATACGTATTTGCTGCCTTCAAAGCGTCTTAAACCACTATTAAATAACCTTAATGACATGCACTAGAAAACCTTATTTGGGCAACTCGACATGGATATATCCGTTACTTACTCATGCTTTCTCACCCTATCAAAATCCTCGGTGTTGATCCCGGGACTAACATCACTGGATATAGTATCATCGCCTCAGAAGGTCGCACATGCAAAATGATCACTGCAGGTATATTTGACTTAAGAAAGCACACTGATCATCAGACTAAACTAAAAGAAATCTTTCTTCAACTTCAGGAAGTTATTGAGACCTATCTTCCACAGCATCTGGCCGTAGAAGCCCCATTTTACGGGAAAAATGTCCAATCCATGCTAAAACTTGGCCGTGCTCAAGGAGTAGCAATGGCAGCTGCTATGACTATGGGACTTGAGATTCATGAATATGCCCCTAAAAAAATAAAAATGGCAATCACGGGTAGTGGCAATGCCTCTAAAGAGCAAGTTGCAGCGATGCTAAAAAGCAGAATGAATATCAACTTAGATGCACTTAATCTTGACGCAACAGACGCTTTAGCAGCAGCTGTATGTCACT
The DNA here is from genome assembly GCA_938039305.1 of uncultured Saprospiraceae bacterium. GTDB lineage: Bacteria > Bacteroidota > Bacteroidia > Chitinophagales > Saprospiraceae > JAJRXG01. The sequence goes on along the minus strand of CALHUZ010000607.1, from coordinate 2,863 downwards.
TCCAAAGAATATCTGCACCAGGAGGAGGGGCTCAGCAAAAAAAGCACAAGGATTGGAAGAGTTTTGTGAATGCTAACAAAGATAAATTAGCCTAAAAAATTCCTTAAACGACCGTATTCTTCTCGATACAAATCTTCAAATTCCTTCTTCCGTTCTGAATTCTGGATCGAACTTGACCCAGTTTGAGGTCTAATTTTTTAGCTATTTCAGCGTAAGCCAACTTCTGAAAGTAAAATAAATCTACGCAAGATCGCTGGACCGTATCAAGCTTTTCAATGCATTGGTGAAGGATATCGACCTCTTGGTCTTTCTCGTGTTGATAGTCGTCTGGATGAAAGCCATCATCATAGAACATAGATTCAGCCTCCGCCTTCTTAGGAGCATAGGTATTGATCTTTCTTAACTTCTCCAGACAGTGATTTCGAGTGACCGTGAACAACCATGATTTAAAGTAAGTGACTTCAGATGTCAGCGTCTTTACTACCAGCTTCTCATAGATCTCCATCACAGCATCCTCAGCGTCTGATTCATTCTTATAGTACTTCACGCAACTACCAAAGACTAAGTGCATATATCTCTTATACAGCTGGGATATATACTTCTGATCTTTCGTAGATCTATACTTTTCTAGTAGTTCCTTATCCTCCACTTTCGTAAATACTCTTCTTGATTTATGTATTCTCCTCAATATTACATCTTAATTAACACCAGATCACTATGAATCAATATTTTGCAATCCTAACCTATCATATATGAAGCCCATCGCCATTATTATAAAAATACTTTTCATCTCATCCATGTTAGGACACTTCTCAAGTTGCAAGACACAAGAGACTTTAGATAAGGATGTTACTATAAAAGCTAATACACAAACATCCGATAATGAAAATTCACTGTCAGAGGTTGACACCACTAACATCGTTACAGTTGAAACTCGAAAAATATCAGGGATAGTGATTGGTCCCGATGGAGAGCCTATATCAGAAGCTACAGTATCAACAGTCGTAGAAGGCAGATCAGCTATCAGTGATATGAAAGGCCATTTTACTTTGACAACCGATCAAGTAGGATCTATTAAAATTAAGGTCACCGCAGAAGGTTTTGACGATCATGTCAAGCTTATCAATAGAAACACTGAAGACCTTGTCATCGGTCTACTCCCTATTCTCAGTGTTATCGAAAATATAATGATCGATGATAAAGAATACGAAGACATGAAATCTGAGAGCGCGGGTGATGTTGCAGCATCTGCTACTATAATGGTTACTGAAAGTAGTCCAGCTATGAGTCGATCAGAATCACCACGAGCCAAGTCAAGACCTGCACCGGCTCGAGGCCGAGCAATCGAAGGAAAAATAAGGCCTGGCACCGGTAGTGCGCAAGCTGATTATTCAGCAGGCCAACTCACTGCTGGAGAATGGAATGATCTTTCTCGTTGGGATGAATGGAATAAACTTCTTGAAAACCAAGATTACAATGAGATGCAAGATCATTGGAAAATATTCCCAAGAACGAGGTATTCTATTTTTGTAAGAAATCAATACGAACTACCAGTACAAGATGCAAAAGTCGAATTACTTTCTAAAACTGGAAAAATTCTGTGGACATCCAGAACAGACAACGCTGGCAGAGCTGAACTATGGGCAGATGTCAATCAGCGCGAGAAGTCATTTGAAAGTGTAGACGCAAGAGTATCTGTAGGTTTTGAAAAGAAGACAGTTAAAAACTTGAAAAGCAATGATGCAGGTGTTAATCACATAGACGTAAAAGCTGAATGTAATACTGCACAAAACGTAGACATAGTTTTTGCAGTAGATGCGACGGGTTCGATGGGAGATGAGATTAAATTTCTCCAGTCAGAACTAACAAGTGTTATAGAAAGGAGCCTTGATGCTAACACAGCACTCAATGTCAGATTAGGCGCTGTATTCTATAGAGATTCTACAGATGAGTATATCACTAATACCCAGCCACTTAGTAATGACCCACAGAAGACTTTAGACTTTATAAGTGCACAATACGCAAAAGGTGGTGGAGATTATCCAGAAGCTGTTGATGCTGCATTAGAAGCATCACTTGCTCAAGATTGGAGTGAAGAAGCTGTAGCTAGGATCGTCTTCTTAGTACTGGATGCGCCACCACATCATAATCCAAGTGTACTTGCCAAGTTGCAACAGCAGATAGCTGATGCAGCAGCAGAAGGCATTAAAATCATACCCATCACAGCAAGTGGTATAAATCGTCAGACCGAATTTCTTATGAAGTTTATGGCCATCGGCACAAATGGCACATACGTTTTCATAACTGACCACAGCGGCATAGGCAACGCTCACCTCGATCCAGTGGTTCAAAACTTTGAAGTTGAAAAACTGGATGATCTTTTGGTTCGTCTACTTTTCAATTATACTAAATCAAATGGTTGTGACGCTAATGAAACATCGTCGAACAAAATTGAAATATATCCTAACCCTGCTCAAGATCGCGTTAATGTAAAAACAGACAGAGAAGTCAAAACGATTAGAATTCTATCCAACACTGGAAAACTAATAAAAACTAAATCAGATGTAGCGCCTGGTGAATTGCAAATAGACTTGTCGGGGTTGATTGACGGTATATATACAATACACTTTCAGGGAGAAAATTTCAATGAGTCTCAGCCACTTGTTATTGTTAATAGATAACCACAATAAAAAAGAGACTACAATCAATGATTGTAGTCTCTTTTTTAATTATTTCTTCGATTAGAATGATCATTCCAATCTTATGGTTGCGCCTTGCCGTAGTGGCGACTCAACATCTATATCATTAATCTTCAGCAGAGCTGAGAGCTTAATGTTATTGGCTTGAGCCACATCCATCAGAG
>CALHUZ010000606.1 GCA_938039305.1 uncultured Saprospiraceae bacterium | reverse complement strand
AATTACAAACATCTGGCCCTTTGGCTGGATATCCTTCCACTTTTGCCGATTTAGGTACGACATCATTTATGCCCAAACAAGAGGGGGGAGCAACATTTTGTGATCCTAGATCTGGTGAAGTAATTATTTATTCAGATGGTAGAAAAGCATGGGATAAAGATGGAAATGAATTTTCAACTTCAGATGCACAAAATCGCTTTAATACCTTGTCCACTAACTTGTCAAGTGCCGCTGGGACACCTATAATTGTTCCCGCTCCAGGGCAATGTAATGCCAATGAGGAATTGTATATTTTCTTCACAGATGATCATGGCGGAGCTACTCCAGAACTTTACTATGTTATTGTAAATGTTCCGGCGGGTACAATAAGTAATCCGACACAACTAACAAGCTATGAGATGTCGGAAAGTATTAGTGCAGTTCAGGTTTCTTGTGATACTACTTGGATAGTTTATAGAAATGAATTGGATATGGAGGCTATTCGATGGACGAGCGCTGGCTTTGAAGCCCCTGTCGTAACCGCTAATATTCATAAAGATACTGATCAACGGTATAGCTCAGCTTTCTCTTTAGACGGATATAGATTTGCGGCAACTTTAGGATTTTACCCATTTGAATCTCATGAAATGATGGTTGCAAATTTTGATGTAAGCAATGGTCAGTTTTCTAACATTTTATATTTAAACCCATTTAGTAAAACGGTGCCTATTGATCCTTATGTAAATTATGATGTTGCATTTTCTCCAGATGGGACGAAGCTGTATACAACATATAGAAGACTAAGCGGAGGTGACAATATAGTGCAATATAACTTAAGTGCTGGAGATGCTACTGATATTGAAAATAGCGGAATCATAGTAGGTTCTGATTCGCAAATCGGAGGTCTTATGAATGGGCCTGATGGCCGTATTTATGCATCTACTGGTTTAGGGGCAAACGGCGGTATTAATTCAATTCATGTCATTGATTTTCCAAATTTAGCAGGGGTGGCTTGTAATTTTCAAGCTGATTTACTTAGCCCTGGCGGAGCTGTTACCGGAGGGCTTAATAATATGGTTTACGGATTAGGGGCAACTTCTTGTATACCCAATATTTCTGGTAATATTGGATCCAATATTTGTGAGGATATAACTTTAGACGTTTTAGATTGTTATTTAGGTGACGGCGGGCCGTATGATATTTCTTATAAATACAATGGTGTTTGGGATACAATTTTTGCCCAAACCTTAAATGCAAGTAATGAGATTTTATTAACTGGTTTAAGTACTGGTATTTATGATTCTATTCAAGTTGCTGATGGTAATTCTTGTGCCAGTAATTATATTTCTTTGACTTTACAAGATAGCTCTTGCCCAGAAATTTGTGATAATGGTTTTGATGATAATTTGAATGGCTTGACAGATTGTGAAGAAACAATTTGTATTCCGATAGCAAACCCTGCAACACTCACTACTTGTGATAATTCAAGCGGAGCAGGTTCTGGAACTTTTTTCTTACCCGATGTAAATACGGATGTCTCAGGAGGAGCTACAGGAGTAACAGTATCCTTATATGTGACTTTGTCCGATGCTCAAAATGGAGTCAATGACTTAACTAGTTCATATGATAGCCCTAATTCAACTATTTACGCAAGAGTTGAAAATGATATTAGTGGATGTTTTGCAACTGCAGTTGTTACACTTACCGTTGGAGCTGCTTGTGCAGAAATATGTGATGATGGAATCGATAATGATGGTGATGGGCAAGCAGACTGTGATGATTTGGACTGCTCTTGTTGTGAAGCAAAAGCACCGGTTCTCATCAAGAATTAGACAAAAAGAGCTAAGCTGCTATATGCAAACAAAGAACACGTCATGATGAGGATTGACTAACAGACTCAAACGGAAAGGAAATCGATTTGATAATTATAAAAGCCGCTCTCATTTTTTGAGAGCGTTTTTTTTTGAGGAGGAATGAACGAGAAGATGGAAATTTAAGACATTTACAATTGTGATTCACAAAGGCTATTTTATAAAAAGTGTCGTTGGTAAACTTGCGGGAGAATATACGCTTAGAGCGAAAGGGAAATTGTTGATTCTTGGACTAAGTCAAGAACGAATCATTAAGAGTGTCCTAGAAATTAAGAAAGGGAAAATTTATGTAAAATCTAGCCTTATCATCTGCCTGGTATAGTACTTTTGATAAAGCAGCCATACCAGACAGAAGCAACTAGAGAGAGTTCTAGTTATTGGATTATTTTGGAGCAGTTGCTGGATTCAATAAATCATAAAATTGATTCAACTTTGGTAGAAGAATAATTCTAGTTCTTCTATTGGTTGATCTTCCTTCAGCAGTATCATTACTGGCAAGCGTATTGTATTCTCCTCGTCCAGCAGCAATCAATCTGTTTGGATTCACCCCATAGTTTTTTTGTAGCGCTCTGACCACTGCAGTAGACCGCTTTACACTTAAATCCCAATTGTCTTCGATACAAGAATTGCTCATAGGAACATTATCGGTGTAGCCTTCTATCATGACTTCTAACTCTGGTCGTGATTCTACAATCTTTGCAATTTTTCCGAGTACATCATTGGCTCGAGCAGTCAGGTTGGAACTTCCACTTTGGTAAAGCATTTTATCTGAGATATTGATAAATACGACCGTTTTGTCCACTTTGATTTCTACATCGTTGTCGTCAATACCTTGAGTAAGCACTCCTTTCAAGTTAACAGCTAATGCTAAATTAATAGAATCCGCTTTCGTTTTTGCAGCTTGTAGAAGATTGATGTATTTGTCTTTTCGCTCTAATTGACTTAAGGTCTCCTTGATGTTCTCATTGGCAGATTGAGAAAGTACCGTTAGGTCTCCTACCTGAGTTAATTGTTTATCTCGCACCTTTTTAGTATCAGCTAATTGTGCTCTCAGGTCAGCTTCTTGTTCACCCTTAAATTTAATAGTCGATTTTAAATTTTCTTTTTCTTGCTCACAAGCACTTAATTTGTTCATGTATTTATTGAGGTCTTCTCCACAAATGCCTAAGTCTTTGTTTGCTTGTGACAAATCCTCTTTTAGACTAGTCTGCATAGCGTTAAACTTTTTATTGCTAACGCAAGATGCCAAGAATAAACAGAGGCTTAATAAACTGGTTAATTTGATGATTGAGTTCATTGACTGAATTGATTTAATAGGTTTTGTTAAGAAATAGATTATATACGAAAGAGTTTTATGTTATATTGAATATAACTAAAACAAAGG
>CALHUZ010000605.1 GCA_938039305.1 uncultured Saprospiraceae bacterium | reverse complement strand
GTCTTAGTTGGAGAACTATTTAATAAAGTTTATAAGCCTACAATAGCGAAAGTTACAGGAGATGTATATGCAGGAGGATTCTTCTTTCTTGCTGGTTGCAATATTGTAATCGCACAAGATGATGTGAAGTTCGGTCTTCCAGAAGTAAAAAGAGGATTGTATCCCTTCCAAGTTATGGCTGCACTTTTAAAAGTAATGCCAGCACGTAAAGTTGTTGACTGGTGCATTAGAGGATATAATCTTCCGGTCGCTGAAGCTGAACGATTTGGTCTTGTATCTCAGATCTCTACTCAAGAAAATATAGATGAAGATGTAGATACAGTGATTAATGAATTAAAACAAAATAGTCCTTCGGCAATTAGAATGGGATTAGAATCCTATGATCACATACAGCCGAGTGCAGCTGAACACAAGTATCTATTTGATATGCTTCAGAAGACAATCAGTAGCAAGGATGGAATGGAAGGGTTGAAAGCGTTTAGGGAGAAGAGGAAGGCTGAGTGGACTGGGGAGTAAAAGAAGAATGGCTAAATTGTTAAATTGCCATATTGTAAAAGCTAAATAATAACTCTATGAATTACCTCACACTGGACAAAATAGATGCTTATAAAATTTCTGATGAGTTAAGTGATGTTGTATGGGACGAGGTAATGAGTTGGGACAAATTTGAAAAATGGTCAGTTGGACAACAATTAGTAAAATCTATGGATTCTATTTCTGCAAATAATGCAGAAGGTTTCGGCCGCTATCATAAGAAAGATAAAATCAAATTCTATAGATATAGCTTTGGTTCATTGAAAGAGACACAAAGTTGGATTGACAAAGCAAAAAGAAGAAATTTAATCAATCTTGAAAAAGCACTGGAGATCGAATCAGCACTAGACAAGCTGCCCAAATCCCTTAATTATCTCATAAAGTATACAAACGAAAAATTAAAATATTAACACTCTAATATCAGTACGAAAGTATAGCAATAGACAACTGTGGCTGCATTAATAGCAGAACAACAGTACGTCAATGCAACAATATAACAGTACATCAATTCAACAATAAAAACACACCATGAAAAAACTAATCCTATCCTGCGCATTAACAGGAGCAGCCACTAATCGAAGCCATTGCCCATACATTCCTTACACGCCTGTTGAGCTTGGAGAAGAAGCTAAACGTGCACAAGATGCAGGAGCAAGCATCGTACACATTCATGCTCGTGAAGATGATGGCACGCCGAGTTGGAGACTTGAAGTTTTTGAAGCTATAAAGGAAGAAGTTAGAAAAAGGTGTCCAGATATTATAATCAATTGGAGTACTGGGGCAATCGGGCTTTCAAAAGAAGATAGGATGAATCACATACTTCCTACAAAGCCAGATATGGCAGCATTCAATATGGGGAGTATGAATTATGCTATCTATTCTAAAAGAAAAAAGCAGTTTTATTGGAATGGAGTTTTTGAAAACTCATATGATACCCTTCAATACGTAGTTAAGATAATGAATGAAGCAGGGACATGTCCTGAGATGGAATGCTTCGATGTGAGCCATATCAGAAATGCTGAGCCGCTAAAAGACATGGGACTACTTCCTGACAATGCATGCTACAGTTTAGTAATGGGTGTCATGGGAGGAATTCCTGCCACTCCAGAGAACTTACTTCATCAGATAAAGCAGGTACCTGAAGGTTCATCTTGGCAATGCATCTCAATCAGTAGAAAGCAGTGGCAACTGTCGGGCATCGCTGCTTCTATGGGAGGCAACTTCAGAGTAGGACTTGAAGACAACTTCTACTTACCTAATGGAGAGATGGCAAAATCTAATGGCGAACTTGTTGAAGCTGGTGCAACTCTTGCCAGATCAATTGGAAGAGAAGTTGCAAGCATAAGTGATGCGCGGGAGATGCTCAGAATTCCTTTTAGGGATTAATCTTATGAATCAATTACAAGACAAAGTATATGCTCCACTGACTCCATCCCAACCGTCTACAATTAGAAAATAGGTCATCTGAGTTGCTTGAGCAGGAATCATTATAGATTCATTTCCTGACTGCTCTCCAGAATATTCTGGAGAGTTATCACAAGTTGTTGTTGAAATAAAGAGATCCATGTCAACAGTACTTGTCAAATCTATAGTTCTGGCAGTACTTGCTGGAATTGTAATGGTATGAATTGTTTCTTTTGCAGAATAATCAGTTCCAGTGGGATAGCCTGACCAAGTACTTGTCCCAGCAGTAGTATTTCCAGCAAATGGAGTACCACAAGTAAGCACATAAGGAGAAGCACAGGTTCCTGAACCTGATCCACTTCCTCCTCCTCCACCGCCACAAGTCAATGTACCGGTAAAGCCACAGCCTACATTATTCACTTCGAAACATTGTCCGGCTGGAACACTAAAGTCATTATTCAAGTTAACCATAGGTGCTGAAAAAATAGCACCGTTTGCTTCAACTGTACCTTGAGTAGATATCATAGCTGAGGCAAGAGTATTGCCAGTTACTGTAGCTGTTGAAACTGTTTCATTCTCTATACAACCACCACTATTCGATATAGAGAAATTGGCATCTGAGACATCATAAAAGGTGGAAGCCGCTCTAAAGCCTCCTGCGACATCACAACGGACAAGCACTCTTGCAGTAGTACTCGTTCCTCCAGGAAAGGTAATCGACTGAGATCCATCGTTAGGAGTTGCATCTGAGACAACCGCAAAAGTTGTTCCTCCATCTGTAGAAATTAGAATATCTACTTTTGCACAATGCGCATCTGTACCATTTACGGTCCAAGTAACAGTTGTCGTAGTACTAAGTGATTCTCCTCCATTAGGAGAAATAACATTAAAAGGTCCAGTATTAGCAACTGTAACGGTGTTGTTTGCTTCGCTTAATCTTCCAAACGCAGTGTTGTTGTCTCTTACTGTAAGGGAGAAATTAATAGTTCTTGCCACAGAAGAAGGTCGCTCCCACATACTTAAATTAGTACCGCCTAAACTCGAACTTAACTCAGGGAAGTGTCTGTAATTATTGCTTGTAGCAGATCTAAATCTAAACAATGGTTCTTTCTGAAGCATTCCTGATGGCGCACCACTTGTTGCCGGTCCATCACCATCATTTTGCTCCCAAGCATAAGTAAGGTTCCCTGTTGGATCATTCGCATCTGTTGCATCACCTACTAAAATGAAAGGTGTTTCTTTTGGGACAGTAATATTAGCTGGTTGTGTGATAGATGGATCATTAGAATTTCCGGCAGAAGCAGTGACGGGGCAACCGTGATTATTAATAAATGACTGGGCGGCATTTATAGATGTTATAGCGAAGAAAGGATCCGATGCTTGAGCGTATCCAATGTTACAAACATTAGCATATGCCATAATAGAGGAGCCCTCGCCAGGCTCATATCTAAAATCCGCTTCACCATTACCACCGCAACTATTAGAAAAATTATGTGGCATACCAAACTGATGGCCTAATTCATGAGCTACAAAGTCAATCCATAATGTTGAAACACTTCCATCGGCACCAGAATATCCACCAGCCTTGGATCCATTGTTACATGGATTAGGTCCTGCAAGACCACCAACATTAGCCCATACAACTAAGTGCCCAACATCAAAATTAGCATTGCCCAAATTATTGGTCAGTGTAGTTGCTAACTGATCTATAGAATGCCCATCCCAATCCTCTTGAGCATTGGCAGGTTTGAAATAAGGGTCAGTAGCCGGATTTTCAAAAACAATTGAAGCATCCGTCACATTCATAAATTCTATGCCAAGATCTCTCAGGTATATAGGATTCAACATATTGATTCCTGAAGAAATCGCATTTAATACGTTAGTAGCATCATAAGGAGTTCCGCCAAATTCTTGCCCATATTCTCCAGAAGCCGAAACAGCCAAACGATATGTTCGCTTTTGAGTGGGTGTAAGTTTCTTTTGCTCTATACTCTTATCAATGAATCTTTCAATCTCTTTTACTTGACATCCAACCTTCTCGACTAAGTGGTCAGCTTTATAATAGATAAGATGCTTTGAAGATCGTTGGTTATTTACTGGTGAAATAAAAAATGTTTTTCCTCCATCATAAACAGCTGCATGGAAACCAGATGAACTGATATCACAAGCAATCATTGTACTTGGATTGCTTTTCAAATAGCCAGTAAAAGTTTTAATCGTATATAAATCAGCTACCTCAGGCGCATTTACATAAGACGGTCGAATTACATAAGTTTGGAATTTGCCCTCTGGATTTGGTAATACAATTTCTTGATTTTGCTCTTTTAATTTTGCTTGAAATCCACCAATTACAATTTGAACATTTAGATATTGGGATGGTAACTTGGAGAAAGCACTCGCTTCATCTAAGAGAATCGACTTATTGTTATTTTTAATCCAATCTTTCTGAACAATCTGAGCATGTGAAGTTAGAAAGGTTAACAGAGTTAAAGCGATCAATAGAACTCTAATCATATTTAATGGTTGCGTTTGATTCTTTTCAAACCACAAACTACTGCTAAAATACAGTTCTTACAACACAATAAATATCAATTTTTGATAGCCTCCTTTTTCAGATGAGTATCAAGGAAAGTCATAATCTGACTCCAACCTTCAATCTGGTTTTCCTTCTTTCTAAAACCATGACCTTCATCGGGAAATAAGACATACTCCACTGGGACACCATTGGCTTCCATACCTGCTACCATTTCGTCAGATTCCACTTGTAGTACTCTTGGATCTTTTGATCCCTGAAGTACAATCACAGGATTCTTGACTTGATCGGCATGAAAGAGAGGAGAGATGTCATAGAGTCTTGTTGAGTCGGCTGTATTAGGATCACCCATTTCAAGATAGAGTGCATCTTTAAATGAGCCCCACCACGGTGGAATACTCTTCAAGGTTCTCAACCAATTAGTAACTCCAAAAATATTTACACCAACTTGAAATTCATCTGGGACATGGGTCATCGCTCTCATCGTCATATAGCCACCATAAGAACCTCCAAGGATTCCAATTTTATCTGGATCAACAAAGTCCATTGATGCAAGATGATTCTTTCCTTCTATCACATCTTTAAGATCAACATCGCCATGCTTTCGATCATCCATTTGGAAAAATGACTTTCCATATCCACTACTTCCTCTATTGTTCACACAAAGCACAGCATATCCGTGATTGACTAAGAACTGATACAATGAAGAATAGTTTTGTCTGGTTTGCCCTCCTGGCCCTCCATGGACTTGGATAATTCCAGGGACTTTGTTATCAGCATTGGCATTATGAGGCTTATATAGTATCGCTGGAATTTCTAATCCGTCGAACGACTTAAATCGCACCACTTCTCCAACTACCAAATCATCCTTATCAATTGCTGGACTCAGCGTATTTGTAAGTTTCTTGATGTCTTTTGAATTGAAATCATAGATAAAGAGATCGCTTGGAGCATTTGATTCTCCCGCATATAAAGTCATCTTATCTTCCGCTTTAGAAATATTTACAGAAGTGATCTCCTTATCACCCACATCAGGAGCCGGAAGTAACTTGTTCGTCTCAGTATCTAATATCTCAATTGCAGTCTTGCCATCTTGATTAATACCCGAGACTCTATACTTTCCTGATTCTGAAAAATAGGTATAAACGATATCCCAAGGTTTCTTGAGTACAGTAGTCTTATTCTGATCTACTATATCATAAGCCACCAAATATTGAAACTCAGCACCTTCATCTGTCATATAATAGAGTGTACGATTGTCGACACTAAAATCAGCTATTTGATGTCCAGCGTTTGATTCATTGATTTTTATTTCTTTTCCAGTTTTAGTGTCGAGCAAGAATAAGTCAGAGTCATTAGTATTGACTGATTGAGTAAGAGCTAGATATCTCTTGTCTCTTGAGATTCCTCCAACATCTTTACCATTATCATTTTCAAAAATTCGAGAAGAACTGAAATCATCGATGCTCATCTCATAGAGATCAAAAAATTGAGGATTCCGTTCATTACTGATATAGAAGAAACTCTTTTCGTCGTGCGCCCATCCAGCAAATCCAGCTTTTGCTCCTTCAGCAGGTGTTAAGTCTTGAGTGGTTCCATCTGTATTTCTCAAGAAGATATGATCTATCTCGTCACCATTATTGTCGCTGATGTACAAGAGGCGATCGTCCTTAGGAAAATAAGAAATGGGTCTTATAGTTCTATCTGTCGATGAGGTAAGCGCACTCCGTTCTCCTGATTCAAGGTCAATTGTATACGCATTAAAAATACCAGACTTATCACTGCCAATGAGCAGGTTGGATTGATCATGAGAGAATGAACTTCCTCTTACGGATTCATTATCCATGAACTGATCAATGTTGTATTGTTGAACTATTCTTTTGGCAGGCTTAGACTCTTGACAACTCCATAAGAGCATTGATATAAATGAAAGAACAATAAGTCGTATCATCACACTAATATTTTGGTTTACATTCAATTGTAATATACAATAAAAGC
>CALHUZ010000604.1 GCA_938039305.1 uncultured Saprospiraceae bacterium | reverse complement strand
CAATGATACTCTGAAATTAGAAAATGATCCAGGTCAGAAGTACTCCTATTCTAATGTTGGGGCTGGACTATTGGGATTCAGTGTTGCTCGTATCTTGGGCGGTGAATATAGAGATGCCATGCAACGTGAAGTGCTCGATCAACTTAAAATGAGTTCGAGTTTTCTAAATCCAGAAGATGTCAAGACAAATTTAGTTGGAGGTATTGGTTTCGCTGGCAAACCCACAGTGAATTGGCATTTTGGAGCCTTAGGCGGGGCAGGGTGCATGCTTTCTACTGCACAGGACATGATGCTTTTTGTCAAAGCCAATTTTAAGAAAAGTAAGGAACTTAAACTGATGCGCAAGAAGACCTTCGAAGTCAATGAGTATCTTGACATGGGGCTCGGATGGCACATTATCAAAAGCACCGAAGGCCATACGTTATACTTCCATAATGGAGGCACAGGTGGCTATACTTCATTCTTAAGTTTAGATACAAAGCGAAAGCTTGGAGTAGTGATCTTAACCAATGTTTCTGGGTTTCATCCTAAGATGACAGATATTGATAAAATGGGTTTTTCTTTGATGAAGGAGTTAGGGAAAGAAAAGTAGAAAAACGATTAGGAGCATTTATGTCAGTAGAGACATTAATTCTATTACTCTTTTTTTATAAGTCCTACTAATTGGCAATTGAATATCATTTAAAGAGACGAACTCTTTGTTGTAGGAAGAGACAAATCCTTTATTGATTATGAATGAACGGTGGATTCGGATGAAAGAATCGGACAGTTCTTTTTCGATCCCAGTCATTGTTTTCTTTGTTACTATCTCGTCTTTTGTGGTGACTATCTTTAGATAGTCTGACAGACTTTCAATGTATAGGATATCGTTTTCTATAATTGGGTAATTCTGCCGATTATATCTAACATGAATGATTCTATTATCATTTTGAGATAACCTCTTTTCTAAACTCTCAATCATGACGTTCTTTTGTCCAGCGAGTACAAGTAGATGTAAAAAGCCATTGATCAAAATAAGCACATAAAATAAGAGGTTGAGGTTGACAATATTAACTGTGAGGTTGTTATATCCTTCTTTCTGAAAAGACTCAAAAATAACTATGCTTAGAATGATTATTAAGTTTTGGAAAAAGAGAGAAATTATGAAAAGGTAAACCGTGTATAGTGAAAAGTAAAAAAGCCTCTTGGTAATGTAATATTTAGGAACAATGACTTCATTCATTATGTATGCTGTCCCGACGGCTATTGGCAATAAAAAACTTACGAAGTAGAAAGTCTGAATAAAGGAATTTCCTAGTATTGTAAAATAAGATGTTAGACCAAAGCCAGCAATGATCCAGAATAATGTTTTTTTCATATTACCTCTATTCCTACTTCAAATCTATCCATTTGATTGAGGTTTTTATTGAAACGTCGACAGAATACGGGTTTCAATAGGGATACGACTTTGTTTTTTAGTGGTCCCGCGCTATAACTTTGGCGTATCATTATTTAACAAAAAAATATTTTAATCATGTTTAAATTATTCTATATGGGTAGCCCACTTTTCATGGGCATCCTGACTCTTCTTCTTCTTTTGATAATAGTGCTTTCAATAAGATCAATAATGCAACCGAGTGATGCTGAGCAAAGTCGACTCAAAAGTATAGAACTCATAGGCTCTATAGGTTTGTTAAGTCTTGTGCTGGGTATGTTAGGGTTCTTATTAGGGATGTTTTCCGCTATGGATGCTATTGAGTCTGCAGGAGGAGTGTCTCCTGGAGTATTGGCAGGAGGATTAAAAGTTGCCCTCATCACTCCAGCCTATGGACTGATCATTTATGGCATTGCTCATGTGATCTCTATTTTCCTGAAGCGGTAAGGCGTTTGTAGTTTCGTTGGTGCATGTATTCATTCGTTTTATTGAGGACTTTCGTAGATGTAATTGTGTTCTTAGTCTAACTAACTACAGCACGACACAGCCGTTCACCATATTAGATGAAAATAATACTCAGATGATTAAGACATTAAAAAGAATAATATTAAGCTCTCTATCTATATTGGGAATCAGTTTTGTTGTTTGGTTGGTATTTCTACTGAATCCAAATATATCATATGCACACCAGACTCAATTTGATAACGTCACCGTATATCACAATCAAGCATTAGATGAAGAGGTAGAAGTTATACTTTCTAATGCCATCAATATCGTCAAGAGCTCGGATATCTATGATGAAAAATTGAACATTCAGTTTTGTTTAAATGACGACAAGTATTATCCAAAGTTATTCCCATTTGCAGGTGCTACAGCCTACGCCTTTTTTAATAAAACTGTCATGTATGCTTCTGAACCCAACTTCAAGGAAAATTACACCGAGTTTGTTTGGGAGGTCAATGACTACGAAGTTCGGAGGTATCATTTAACTCATTTGCTAGCACATGAATTTATGCATAACTATCAACATAATTTTGATGCTAAATATCAGATCACCAGTACGATAGGTAAGATCAACTGGAAGTTAGAAGGTCATGCAGAATATATATCAAGAGAATATAAAAATGACGGACTTCTAAAAGAAAGAGTGGCCCTATATCGAGAGAAAGTGAATGAAGATTATAAAGGCATACCAGTATTAAGACTTGAAGATGGGACTATTCAAAATCTACCTTACTTTAAGTACTCTTTGGTGATACAATACTTGATGGAAGAGAAAGGACTAAGCTATAAACAAGTATGTGCACTTGATCGCAGTTTAGATGAACTGTATGATGAAGTTATAGAATGGAGTGAGGCATAGCTAAATAGCAATCCATTATATCCAATTCTAAAGAGGAAGATTCTTCTTTAAAAACTCAATCTGATTTCCTCCCATGATTTTATATATTTCGTGATTAGAAAATCCTGACTTCATTAGTTCTGCTGTGAGCACCCATATGTTAGCCGCATCAAAATAAACGCTGGTACCACCATCCCAATCTGAACCAAGACATACATGATCGATGCCGATTAGATCAGCAGTGTATCTCATGGCTTTAGCAATATCGCTTGGTGCTGATGACCCTACAGCACCATCCCAGAAACCTATGCCGACTACTCCGCCATTAGCAGCGATATCTTTTAGCTGATCATCTGAAAGATTGCGTGGACTATCATAAGTGCCTTTAACGCCTGTATGAGAAACTACCACTGGTTTAGTAGTAAGTGCAAGTACATCAGCGATGAGAGCCGAAGAGGCATGTGCAAGATCTATGGTGACATCAAGCTCATTCATTTTTCTAATTACTTCTTTGCCAAGTGAGGTGAGTCCACCTTGATCGACTCCCGCAGATGATCCTCCAACTTTATTATCAAAAAAGTGGGTTAGTCCCATCACTCGGAAACCAGCATCATATAAGCGCTGTAGGTTTTCTAATTTACCTTCGAGTGCATGAAGTCCTTCGATGGCTAAAAGGCCGCCAACCATATCTTTGTTTTGTGCTCTAGCTTGGAGCAGATCCTTCAAGTCACGTTGTGTTTTAACAATCCGAAGTTTCCCATCCGAAACTCTTTCTGCACCATGTAATTTTTCGCTTTGATATAGAGCACGTTCGCAGAGGCTCGTCCAAGTTCTTATTGGCCATCTATTAGCCATTGCGAGTGTTGTGATATTGTCTGTATCGCCAGCGTTGCGATCGTAGTTCTGATTCTTAGGTGTCTTTATGACTGCATCAAATACTTGAAGTGTCACATTGCCCTTGATGAGCCTTGGAACGTCTACGTGTCCATGACTGAGCTCTGTTAACACATTTCGATCCCAAAGGAGATTGTCCGCATGCCAATCAGCGATGACGAGGCTATCATGAAGCTTTGCGACAGCTATTGGTATTTCCCCATGATCCAATCGCTCTATGACATTCATTTGCCCATCTACGATCTTGGCGGCAGCTCCGAAGAATATGAAGAGACCTATGAGTACTAAGATGAGAAGGGTATAGAGAGCTTTTTTCATGAGGCTATAAAGCTATGTATTTCTTAATCGATCTTGCTTCATAGACAAGCTTTAATAAAGATGCTATTGTCTGATATTTGGCGAAAGTCAGAAGATAAAAGTGTTAAAAGGTCAGCACGCATTAATATTATTCTTAATACATTGGATATTAGAGAGAATAGTTTGTATCTTGACAACAATGAGAGGTAAAACCTCGATAGATGCCATGAAGAGGGGATCTATGTTTTTTGAAGTATTATTTTTTACCAATTAAAACGTGTTTTATATGGATATAAAAGTAGATAGAGACATGACAGAAGGTACTACGTACAATGAGCAGCACGCTCAAGATATACTCGCGAAGTACTTTGACACTTATCCATTTGTATCATCAGCGAAGATCTATTTTAGAGGAGACAAGCATCCTACTAAAAAGGTAAAAGTACAGCTGAGATTGAAGGGGAAGGATGTATTTGCGGAAGCGGAAGGAAAATATCACGACATCGCATTAGAGAATGCAGTTCAAAAATTAAGACCACAAGTAGAAAAATATAAATCCAAACATTATAAACGGGCTTAGCCTGAATCACTAACTTTAATATAGAGGTCGAAACCTAACTTTCGACCTCTTTTTTATGCATCTTAGTCAAACTATAAAGGTTCTACAGAAGAACAAATCATAAGACATCCATGACACTCGATCAAGCCATACAAGAACTCTCAGGAGATAAACTACAGCTTTTAGCACTACCTATCTTTTTTGGAGCCATTGGTATCGAATGGTACTGGGATAAGTACAAAGAGCTTGGACTATATAAAACGAAAGACTTCTGGACATCCATCGGTATGCTTTTGATCACCGCTGTCGTGGAGCTCTTTCCTAAGATTTTAGCTTTTATCGCGTTCTATCTCCTTCATGAGATCAGCCCGCTAAGAGACATCATCGGCCGCCAATGGTGGGCATGGGTACTTCTTTTCTTTATGGATGACTTTAGTTATTACTGGTTTCATAGAAAGAATCATGAGGTGCGCTTGTTCTGGGCAGGTCATGTATCACATCATTCGTCGCAGTTCATGAACCTCGGTACGGCGCTTCGTCAAGGAGCAGGTGAGCGTGTCCACAAATATTTCTTCTGGTTGTGGATTCCTTTATTAGGATTTGACCCATTGATGATGTTTGTCGTCATTTCTGTTAATCTTATATTTCAATTCTGGGTCCATACTGATTTGGTAGACAAGCTTCCATCATGGATAGAATATGTCTTCAACACTCCATCGCATCACAGAGTGCATCACGCATCTAATCACCGCTATCTCGATCGAAATCATGCGGGTGTATTTATACTGTGGGATCGTATTTTCGGTACCTTTTCACAAGAGGTCGATCATGAACCAGTTGTATATGGCCTTACGGCAAATATCACTTCCCACAACCCCTTCTATGTAGCCACTCATGAATACGGTGCTATCTGGAAGGATGTTAGAAGAGCTAACAAGTGGTCAGATAAATTAAAATACATTTTCTATGCTCCTGGGTGGAGTCACGATGGGCCTGATCTTAGGGCAGTTGTGCTGCGTAAGGGCGTTGAGTAGTCTCAGGGATGATAAGAGCGGCAAGGATGTAATCTCTTGTTCCAAAGGTCGTTGTCTTTATAGCTCAGTCTCAAGTATAAGTTGCTTGAATGATAGATAAGCCATACTTTCATAAAAACATTTAAGCCTTGAAAAATATCATCTTTTTCCTCTTAATCTTTGTTTGTACTCATAGTTTCTCTCAAGATATGGGGCTCAATGTCATGATGATGTCAGGCAAGCCTATTGTCAAAGAACAACTTCGCCAAGTCCACACATTAAAAGATATTAATCCAGGCTATCCAGCGTCATGGATCTCTGAGTACTTAGAAGTAGAGATAGCGGTTGTAGCTAATGATGATACTGAACAGAGAGTCGCAGGGCCTAATGACATCTTAAGTGATGATCAATTAGATCTAATTCAATCTGCTGAAGTAGGTACAGATATCACAGTAGATGTAAAATATAAGCAGAAGGATGGGATGAATGATCTTACGACTAAGAATATGAACTTCACTTATACCGTAGTCCCAGATAAAGAAGCAAAGTATGATGGAGGACATGATGCTATGGTGTCTTATTTGCAACAGAGTGCTTCAGCTCAAAAGTCACTGGAAGCCCTTAAGGAAGTTGAGTTGTTAGTTGTGAAATTTACAATTGATGAAACTGGAAAGACGACTGATATCCTTGTAACGCAGTCGACGGAAGAAAAAGATATAGATAACATCTTCATAAAGACATTAGAAAATATGCCTGATTGGTCTCCAGCATCAAATGCTGATGGGACAAAGGTTGCTCAGACTTTCGAACTGAATATCGGTAATATGATAGGCTGTTAAAGAATTTCTTCAATAACAACGTGACCTTTGTTCTGATTCAGAACAACTTCTGGCAAGTAACTAATCTAAATAATACCTTTAAAAGAAAAACATAAATATGACTACTCAAGAAATTGCAAATCGCCTAGTTGAACTCTGTCGTAAAGGAGAATTTGAAACTTGTTATAAAGAGCTTTATAACCCGGCTATCGTCAGCGTAGAAAATGATGGTTCGTCAGT
>CALHUZ010000603.1 GCA_938039305.1 uncultured Saprospiraceae bacterium | reverse complement strand
ATCCGGCATTTGTTCTGACAGCACTTCTTCTATGCGTTCTGTACCTGCACCGATCATTTGCATTTCAGCATTACCACAGGCTGGACATTCTTCTATTTTTCTTTGTCGGAATCCACAATAGTGACACTTCAAGTCACTGATACTTTGGTGATAAGTTAGTGTTACATCACAATTAGGACACTCTGCAGTATGTGCGCAAAAGTTACATCTTTGAATAGGCGCATATCCCCGTCTATTTTGAAACAAAATAACTTGCTCACCTCGCTCTATGGTATCTCGAATCGCATCTAAAAGTGCGACTGAGAAATTATCTTTAACAAGGCCTTTTTTATAGGCCTCTTTCATATTGATCACTTCTATGGTCGGAAGAACACTATTTCCATATCGTGATCTCAATGCAACATATCCATACTTTCCAACTGTACAATTGTACATAGATTCCAAAGAAGGCGTGGCTGACCCAAGTAACACTTGAGCTCCATAAAGTTTGGACAACATCACAGCACTATCCCTTCCTTGATATCGAGGACTTGGGTTGTCTTGTTTATATGAAGCATCGTGCTCTTCATCGATGATCACTAATTTGAGATCAGAGAAAGGCAAAAATAACGACGACCTCGCTCCTACAAATAGTTTATTGGCATACATCGCAGCATTCCATATCTCAACTCGCTCATGATCATTAATCTTACTATGATAGACAAGCATTTGAGTGCCTATCTGCACCATCAATCTTTCAACGATCTGAGTGGTCAAAGCAATCTCAGGAAGAAGCAATAATGCTTGTCCACCTGCAGCAAGTACTTCAAGAATTAGTTCTACATAGATTCTTGTTTTTCCACTACCTGTTATACCATGGAGCAATGCGACTTTGTCTTCTGCCATATGAGATCGAATCTCACTCAAGGCTGTTGCTTGTGGCCCACTCAGATCTGAGAGCGCAAAGTCCTCCTCCTCGCCACCAAATGACAAGCGACTTACTTCTTTCTTTTCAATGGATATAACTCCTTTTTTAACTAAGCCGTTTATAGCCGTAGCGTTCACTCCAGCCATCTCATAGACAGCTTTTTTAAGAACGTCACCGGTCTTTTTTGATAATGACATGATGGCCAGCAAAGCTCTCTTTTGGTGTTCAGATCTTCCTGCCTGATCAAGGGCGCCTTCGAGGTCTTTATCATAAGGAGAGACAAGTGATACAAAGTCATTTGTACGTACCTTGTATCTATGCTTTAGCTCTTCTTTGATGTAAAGCACTCGCTTCTGCATGAGGTTCTTTACAATCGGATAAACCGTCTTCTTGTCGAGTATATCTTGAATGACTCCGACTGTCAGTTCATGTTGTATGGACATCGCTTCTACGACCACGTACTCATCGTCTGTGAGATCCAGCTCATCGAGATTCAATCCTGCATTAAGCACAAACTTACTCTCACTGGCCAGTTTGAGACCTGAAGGAAGCGCGACACTCATTACTTCTCCCAGATTAGCACAATAGTAACCCGCCATCCAAGACCAGAACTCAAATTGCTGCTGATGGATGATCGGTGCTTGGTCTAATACAGAAACTACATTTTTAACATTGTGAATAGGCTTTTCTTGATGGATGGACATAATCAGCCCAGAATATAGCTTGTTGCGCAAAGGGACCTCTACACGCACACCAAACATCACTTCATCGACAGTATCAATGGGCACCGCATAGGTATACGTCTGCGGGATAGAAAGAGGTAGTAACACCTCTACGAATACTGGTTTGGATGGATCGATCAAGTTCAACAATATGTTGTCAAAAGTACATCTCTTGAGCCACTCTAAATGTATTAGCATGCGCCTCTATGATATCTCTTAGCTGATCTGAGTATCCACCACCCATACTTACTGCCACTGGGACATTATTTCGCTGACATAATTCAAACACATACTGATCACGATTCTTACATCCTTGTCTCGATACGTCTAACCTTCCAAGCTTATCTGTCTTAAGAATATCTACACCCGACAAGTAGAAAACCAGATCAGGCTGATGCAAATCAAATATTGTCGGCACGTGCTCCTTTAATGACTTCATATATAAAGCGTCTTCACAACCGTCAGGTAGTCCGATGTCGAGATCTGACTTCTGTTTTCTGGTCGGATAATTTTTTGCCCCATGTACACTCAAGGTAAATACTTCGGGGCGCTCTTTGAAAATACTTGCAGTTCCATTGCCTTGATGAACGTCCAAATCTATAACCAATACCTTCTTCACTAACTTCTGTGCTAAAAGCATATTAGCAGCTATAGCGATATCATTAAAGATGCAGAACCCTTCTCCATGGTCTGCGAAAGAATGATGTGTACCTCCTGCAATATTTAACGAAACCCCATCTTGCATAGCGTGAATGGCACAATCATAAGTCCCTCGCGCGATATGCCGCCCTCTTAAAATTAAGTCATCTCTAACTGGAAAACCAATCGCTCTTGCTTCTTTTCGGCTAAGATCAAGAGCCTTTAATTTGTTCAGATATTCAAAAGTGTGAGTAGTTAGAATATCCTCATCCGATAAAGGCTCGGGATGGAAGAAGTCATCGGTAGTTAAAGTCCCTTCATGAAGCAATTGCTCTGGGAGCAACTCATACTTCATCATAGGAAATCGATGTCCTTCTGGCAAGTCATACTTGTATATATGAGAAAAGGCTACTTTCATGTTATCCATAAAAGAAGCCTTTTCACTTCACAATTGTTTTAAATCTTAAGGATTATTCTACTACCGTAAGATCTCCTTTATATGTTTTAGTGATACCATTTGGTTTGTATAATCTAACTGAGTAGACGAATACGCCAGAATTAATCCTGTTATTAAGATATCTTCCATTCCATCCGAAAGAGATATCATTAACTGGTCCATCTCTCATCTCGTACACTTTGTTTCCCCATCTATCGAAGATATATACGTCATAGCGAGCATCATTGCCTTCTTCTGTCTGAGGATAGAATCGGTGGTTTCCGACACTACTGTTTGGGTTGATAACATTAGGGAAGTAAACCATACCTACACCATCAACTTCAAGCGTAATCATAGCTGTACTAACACATCCTTCTGCATCTGTCACTGTAACCGTAAATGTAGTTGTCTCAGTTATCTCAACTGTCGGGTTAGGACAATCATAACAGCTTAAACCTTCTACATCATTCCATTCGATAGACTCAATCTCACCACTATAGTTTATTATCAACTCGTAGATACCAGTTGGGTCCACAGTGATCGAAGTGATCGTAAGTGCATCTTCTCTTTCATTAGTGATAATGGCGTCTCCTATAGTCATACATCCATTAGCATCAGTCAACTCAAAACTATAGTCGCCTTCTGCTAATCCTGATACCGTGAAAGGAAGGGATGATATCTGAGAGATTCCATCTAAACCAGTCACAATAAAAGGTGGCGTCGCGTCTGGGAGATTGCCTATAACAAAACTCCCATTCGCTCCACCTTCGCATGATCCAATTAAATCTTGAATATTGATCACCATTTGTGGTGTCACATCCACTTGTATT
>CALHUZ010000602.1 GCA_938039305.1 uncultured Saprospiraceae bacterium | reverse complement strand
GTACTGTCCAAAGCTCCAGTTGGCTCATCTGCAAGAATCACCTTCGGATTACTTATCAATGCTCGGGATATGGCAACACGTTGTTGCTGTCCTCCTGACATTTGATTTGGATAGTGTCCTGCCCAGTCAGCAAGCCCTACCATATCTAAATATTCTAAAGCTTTAGCAGCTCTTTCTTTACGTGGTACTTTTTGATAATAGAGAGGAAGTGCTACATTCTCTTGTGCTGTCTTAAAGTTGAGCAGATTAAAAGATTGAAATACGAACCCTATATGCTGGTTTCTAAAAAAGGCTGCTTGTGTCTCACTTAGAGACTTATCGATCAACTGATCTCCCAGCCAATATTCACCTTCGTCATAGTCGTCAAGTATACCTAAGATATTCAGTAGTGTTGACTTACCTGATCCCGAGGATCCCATGATAGAGACAAATGCCCCATCAGCTATATCAATATCCAAGCCTTTGAGGACGTGTAATTTGTTAGTCCCCATAGTATACGACTTGTTGATATTTTTCAGTCTGATCATAGTTCGTTTTGCATTTGCTTTTGACGCCTAACGACGTCAGCTACATCTTCTTAGTACGAAGAACTACAAAAACCTATGGGCAGAATGATTATTTAGATAAAGACGGATATAGTATAGATGAATCCGCTAACTCTTAAGTTCAAGAATTGATCAGCCATAACATCCATCTCATTCCACTTTTATAATTCCCTTGATTATATCGTTCTACAACTTTCACAACATGCCTATTATCATATGGTAAATTTTAATAATATGATCCGGTCTTATAAATCAACTTTTTATCTATGAATTCATATAGGCTGAACTCTAAGAAGAGGAAGATCTTTGGAATATAAATTCAATAGTTAATCCAACCACTCATAAATAACATCATTATGAAATTTATAAGCACAGCCCTTGTATTATGTTTTATGTTCTCTTTATCGGCTCAAGTCACAGAGATTGAATTGAGGACTGATGGAATTATATTTCCAAGAATGAACACTTCGCAAAGAAATGCCCTTACACCTGTCCAAGGGCAATGTATATATAACACTCAGTCGAAATCATTAGAATGTTATGATGGAACCAATTGGTCGATAACCTCCAGTCAGGTTCCTTTTGAAATTAAAGATAATGATGGAGACACCTATATAAGCCTTGAGCAAACCACTGATGAAGACACAATCCGATTCAATGTAAAAGGCACAGAAGTAATGAAGCATGACGGAAAGACATTACACATAGTTAATAGCGGAGAATCTGTATTTATTGGTGAGGATGCTGGAATGTCAGATGACCTTAGTAATAATCAGAATACATTCATTGGCTATCGATCAGGAGAAGACATAACAACCGGTACACAAAATGTAGCCGTTGGTAATCAAGCGCTTCGCGATAATATTACAGGCTCTACCAATATCGCAATTGGTAAAGAAGCACTGGCAAAAGGTAATGGGTCCAACAATATCGCCATCGGACATAATGCAGGTCGTGATGTGACCAATCTAACAACTAAGAATACAATGATTGGAGGATTCGCAGGATTTAATCACACAGAAGGAGGAAACAATACCTTCATAGGATATGAGACTGGCAAAGCAATGGTAAAGGGCGAAGAAAACACCTTCATAGGATATCAAGCTGGTCTGAAAGCAAATACTCCCTCTGGTCTTAACTTTTCTGCAAGTTACAACACATTCATTGGTAGTCGTGCTGGATCAGGACTTGAAAATGGTTTTTTTAATACCCTAATCGGCGGATTCTCGGGTAGTGCTCTAAAGGAAGGTGGGAACAATGTGGCAATTAATGGAACGCTCTATACCAAATCTAATCTAAATGTAATGATAGGAGCTGGTGAGGATTGGTTTACTCCTGACTTCATAGGAAACACTATGGTAGGTGGGCGAGCTGGTAATCGTAATGACTTCTCAGTTCAACCCAATGGAAGATATAACACATTCATTGGAGCAAACTCTGGGAATGACCAGAATGGGTCTTTTTCGATCGTTCTTGGCGCATATAAAAATGCATTTCGAGGCTTTAATACTGGTGGTCATAACAATGTATTAATTGGAAATCATGCCGCAGCGAGTTTTGAAGGCACTTTTTATTCCAACAAATTATTTATACAATCAGACACCACTTTCAATACTAACGGGACTCCATTAATTTATGGAGAATTCGACAATGAGATTGTTGAAATCAACGGAACACTCACTGTAAATAATCTTCCAATTAGTGCCGGTGTCACAGATCTTCGAGTCGACTCTAATGGAAGACTTGTAAAAGCCAGTTCAGATATAAGACTCAAGCATAGTATTGAGCCGATCCAAGACGCACTAAAAATAGTAAATCAACTACAAGGCGTAACTTACATCTGGAATGACGACCCAAGTATCGGAATTCAATATGGATTAATCGCTCAAGATGTCCAGAAAGTCATCCCAGAAGTTGTAAACGAACATGACGGAATGCTGGGGTTAGACTATACCGAAACAATAGGAATCCTCATTGAAGCGATTAAAGAGCTTAGCCATCAGAATGAACTTCTAAAGACAGAATATAAAGCCATTAGAAAACTGATCGAATAAAATAACTTTAGATATCAAAATTGAACTGAGAAGATACACTTTCCATTGTTAGAAGTCAGAACGAATTACACAACGATACTTCTCAGATAAACTATAGTGTAACCATCAGTTTAACATGAGACTATGAGTCATTTGTTATAGATCAAACCATTCTTGATAGGAAAGTAAATGCAATTAGCCAACAGTACCAAAATCCCAATCACCGCGATACTCACGCTTCACCCATTGGTTGGCTTCAGCAAGATTAGTGATCTCCATCTTAGCTCCGTCCCATAGTAGTTGCTTACGACCTATGAATCGTGCATTTCCACTCCAGAAGTTGTCACTTTTCATTTCTGGATTTTTCAAATTGTATGCATTGATAGCAAGATTTCCCATGAGGATACTCTCCGTAAATGGTCCTGCATATGAGAATGGAGAACTTGTCTTACCATTGCCATAACCTGCCATTGCAGCATTGACCCACTGGACGTAATGTCCTTCAGGTACGCGTGCTTCAGTTTCTGCCGGCATAGGATCTAACTCCATGCGACGCGTAGGTATTAATCTTGGATTAGCTCCATAGCAATCACACATCAGGGTGCCTTTTGTGCCATAAAATATAGTTCCTCCATCCCAGTTTCCCATCGGCTCATCAGGACCAAGTCCTTCCGGACGTTCTGGCTGAATGCCTCCGTCCATCCAAGCAACCTTGATCTCTCCAGGTCCATCTGTACGTGGATATGTGAAGTGAATCTTACTGGCATTAGGGAAACTCTCAGAGTAATCTTTTTCTGCAAAGTTTCCTACATAGCTCCCTGACATACTTGCCTCCACTGACTTAGGATATTTGATCGGTAAGATTCTAAACACTGGATCCATAATGTGGCAGGCCATATCACCTAAGGCGCCAGTCCCATAGTCACTCCATCCTCTCCAATCAAACGGCAAGTAGCCATCGTTATAATCTCTATATGGCGCAGTGCCTAACCAAAGATCCCAATCCAGCTCTGTAGGAACTGGCTTCGATCCTTCTGGTACAGATAAGGCTTGCGGCCAGATCGGTCTGTTGGTCCAGCAGATAACCTTCTCTACCATACCGATCATCCCAGAATCATACATCTCCTTCATCTTACGCACACCATCTCCTGATGCTCCTTGGTTACCCATCTGAGTAACTACTTTAAACTTGTCGGCAGATTCCGTTAGCACACGGGCTTCATATATGTCATGGGTTAATGGCTTCTGTACATAGACATGCTTTCCTCTTTGCATCGCATCATAAGCTGCAACAGCATGTGTATGATCAGGTGTTGATATGGTTACGCCATCTATATCTGAT
>CALHUZ010000601.1 GCA_938039305.1 uncultured Saprospiraceae bacterium | reverse complement strand
TTATATCAGCTTATATAATTTGGCTATAGTTAGTATAGTCAAAGTTTCTACTGAGCACACTGATGACTTAATCTGACTCAGGTATAGATCAATGTTTCTTAAAAAGGAAAATCAATCAATTGATCGTATGGTTTCTCAATTCATAAGTCAGCGCTGGCCTCATTTTCTGACTATCATCTTTGCCCTATAATTAATATTATGTTAAGTAGGGTTTTGAAGAAGGCCCTATTTCCTTGGTTAGCATGGTATACAATATATACATGAAAGAATTCGGCCAGGCCAATTGTATCAACATGTACTACACAGTCTAACCCAACCTTTTAATCTAGTAGTACGTAGAATTATTAAAAGGTACATGTACTTGAAAACACATTTAAAGAAGTTCTTACAATTTTATTCAGCCATAATCTGTGCCTTAATCTTGCTTTCATGTTCATCTTCAGAGTCTGATTGCCCTGCCATAGAGATCATCTTACTGCCTCCCTGTGACTGTACAGCTATTTATGAACCCGTATGCGGATGCAACAATAGAACCTATGCTAACTCTTGTATGGCCAGATGTTCACAAATTACCAATTTCACCTTAGGAGCATGTATGTGATGAGGTCCATTGTACGCCAATCCAAAGTGTATAATCAATCTGTGACACTGAATAAATACTCTGCTTCTAAATCGAATTGTGCCCGGCAATCTTGTATTTGTGATGTGTCAACATTTTCACAAAGCAAATTCCCATCACAGTCTATTGGCGGAAGCTGTTTGAGACAAAAACAGCAGAAACATATTGTGTAATAAGTGTCTTGATACAGATATACTTCATTGTACGAGCATTTATTTGATACTTCTTCTTCAGTGAGTATATGTACTTCACCAAGTTTAGCACATGAACTGAATATTTCTGGATTTTCAATACAACTGCTTAATGAATAAGCAAGACTGATAAGGATAAATACTTTATAACGCTTCATGCTGCTTTAGGTATGGCTACCAGACTAAAAACGACTAGCTCTAAGCAAATAAACTGCATTCCCACATATTTAACAAAACCATATGTTTTGTAATAATTGAATTAATCATAGACTATTCGATGAGTAAAAGCCCAAGTTGTCCGTAAGGTTTAGAAAGTTCTTAGACCAAGCCAAATTATGATTCATTCAAAGATTGGCTTGCCAACCATATGCGATGAAAATTATTAGCCAACCGCCCATTCACCATTAGAACCTAATTTTTCTTATTCGTATTCTAAAATTCTAATGATAAAGACAGCCCAGAAATTCCGGTTGTGCCAATCTTTAAATTTTTGTTTTTCACAAGATGCATGCTAGGAATCACATACCCTATAGCTGCTCCGACCACATACCCCCCTATTACATCAGTCAGGAAGTGCTTTCCTGCCTTAATTCTTAAGAACCCGACAACAGTAGGTAAACAGGCTGCTGTTATCCATACTAGATGCTTTCGTTTCATACCTGGATGAAGGTCAGTAATAATTCGTGCTGTGAGAAATGCAAAAGAAGCTGTAGTCGAAACGTGACCAGATATAAATGACTTTCTTGACGAACTACCAAGTTTAGTAGCATCATCAACTCTAGGGTTGTAATTAAACGGCCGATATCTTTGTACAGAAGACTTGACAATAGTGGTAATGCCATTATTGATGAGCGCAGTTTCAATCGCCATAAGAGCTATAGCACCACTATTAGCTTTACGCTTGTTTGAAAAGTAAGTGATAAAGGGTAAAGTTGCTGAAGAATAAAGTATTAAATCGCTTATAGTATGCGCAGTTGAAGAGTAGCTCAACACCTCTCCTCTGTCTAAAAAATTGAGATCATCAATATTCAATAAGTTGATCTCCTCTAAGTCAGCGGCATCTGCATTCGCATTTAATATTATACCAATACCCGTCAGGCCTAAACCAAGGGTCATTGGAGCCACGTCTTTCTTAAAAGATGTTATATAATATTGACCTTGAACTTGAATTGATAGTAATATCAATATTCCAATTAGTATGTGAGGATTCATTACAGTTAAGATTTGGTTCAAGTTAATAAGATAGTGCCCCTCCTATAGTCATTTGAGAATCACCATCTCCTATATAGTACCCTATTTTAAAGCCAATCATATTCAGAGGCGTCAGATAAAGGCCGCCACCATAACTCGTATGCCATCCGCTAACGTCCTCATCTTCCAAAAATGATCTTCCATAATCAAATGATGCAAATACGCCTATTCCCGTTCTAAGCCCTCCGCTCCCTTGAAATAGTTTAATCCTTAAATCCGTGGCATGATAGACTATCCCATCGCCTCCAAATCTGTTCGTTTTATATCCCCTCAATCGCGATTGGCTTGATAGATAATTAGCATGAAAAAATTCATAGCCCCCAAGCGTATATGCACCTCCTATATTTGTTGCTAACACAACATTGTGTTTAGGCGAGAATGGAATATATGCAGCAATGTTAGAACCAAACGTGAGATTACTAAACTCTGAATCAGACAGACTTAGCTTATAATCTAATTCTGTAGTAAAGATGTACCCTCTAGTTGGTAATACGGGATTATTAACACGTTTGCTAGAGTAATTCAGTCCTAATCCGACATATACTTTTGAATCAAAATCAGAGCTTGTTCTATTGGCTTGTTCGGAGAATATAAAACGTGGCTCATTGGGATCATTTAGCTCATCATCAAGATTGAAATATTCGACAGATGGATTAATACTGAATGCTCTATTATTTCCTAAATTCTTTTCGAAGTAAGTGTTAATGTCAAGGTGCTTTCCTCTGACTATGAAATAAGAGGTACTCCCTGCCTCTGCTACATTAGGTAATGTTTCTTCATAGTTGACATATTCATTTCCAAGTCCATAGAAGAATTGTGTGAAACTAGGCCCAGTAGCTGCTGCATCGAGTTTAAAATCCCACGTACGACCAAATGCCATAGGCCAAAGGCCTGAGTAGTCAGCTACTATTGCAGAGTTAGCACCAAAATAAGCCAAACTCAATGTGTGCTTAGACTTGTAAGGATTTTTTCTAAAACCATTTTTTTGCCACCAGATGTTATAGCTCAGCCCCACTCCCTCATCAGTATAAAATGTAATCATAGGAAAATGAATAGTTCTATCGAGCTTCCAATCCAATCTGTCGAAGTGATTGACCCCCTTTTCGTTGCTTAATCTAGACTTAACCTTTGCCCCTTTAAGCTCCATCCCATCCTTGCGATCATAAGCTCTCACGTCTATATGTCTTGACTCATTATTCACAACGTCATTTCCACTACCTCCTACCAATTTCACTTTAATACTAGACTTCTCATCACCGTAGAAGTTAAACTCATCATGCTTCTTTAGGCCATATATCCACAATTGCTCACAATGGTCTCCATTGATCTGACGTGACCAGATAAGGTTCTCTGGTTTCTTTTCTTCATGATAAGCGTTGACAAGTAGGAAGTTGTCTTTCATTGCTGTAACCTCAAAAATGTTAGATCCGTTGGTTCCAATTACGGTTACTTCTTTAGTTAAGTACTTATAGAATTTTTGAGAATATTCTACTAAATCATTTCTCCTTGATTTAAGCTTATTCATAATTTCCTCACCACTTAGATCATATACATCTTTTGGCCAACTTGACAAAGCCTCTTCAATCACTTGATCGCTAATTTGGCTTTGTAGAAATTTAGCAGTAGCAACGAAGTCTTCTTCATTCATTTGTGACAAAAAGTGACGATCAAAGTGTCGTGCATTATAAGCAAGTCCACTGATAATATCTATTTCATTCTCAAACTTCCTCAGTGCTGGGTTAAAAAATGGTCTACTAGATATATAGTTTAGAAATCCGTCATTCTTAAAGAAAGCTTGATCCCTGTCTCTAGGAATCGCGCGATAAACTTTTTTATCAGGTGTAGCATCCTCTTCATAAATGCCCCACCTCCATTGATCATCATGTCTATCCCAATCGCCAATGAGTAAATCAAATAGTCTTGCTCTTAAGACATATTTTTGATCAACGATATGCTTGTTATTTTTGAATAGTTTCTCTACTAACTCTGGAGTATTAACTGATTTAGAAGCTCCTCCATAGGTGGGGTGCCCTGTCATTACACCTCCGGGCCTTTCTTCGAATAGGTATAATCGATTTGAAAATTGAAGATTGTAATCTCCTAAAGCTTTTTGATGAGGTAGCCATACAAATTTTGGGTTGGCATGATAGATTTGGGCCGCCTCTGCTAATTGGGGAATAGCAAATGCCGCATATGGATGCGCAGCTGATATACCATCTTGCACAAAGCTCCTTATAAAAGTATTTCTCAACGCAGGAGGAACAATCTTTGTCACCTCCTTATCTATTGATCGTATCACCCATTGCCTTCCTTTTGAGTTTTGTAATCTCAGAGATTTGGTCTGAAACCCACCACCTTGCTGTACAGGGGTAAGTCCACCTTCAAATTGATCTAAGAGTAAAACTGGCGCTTCTACTTCAACACCCCACTCTGCTCGATACGTCTTTCCCATCCCAACTTTACCTTTGACATATGCTTTAGAAGCTTGTGTTTTAACAGTTTCAGGATAGTTCTCTAAATCAGGATATATAGTCTTATCTGAATAGTCAATAATTTCTTTCTTATAGAGTAATTTTTTGTATATCGAAATGGCAGATTTATTATTAGAAGGATCTGGAATATAGAATTCAAGCCATAATTCAAGATTCTTTGTATGGGTAATTTTTGCAAAGCCTTTATTCATAAACGCAAAATCTGCGTCACCTCCTTTTCTTACAAATTCTACATTGGCTCCGCTACCCGCAACTACAAAGTGATTACTATTTTTTGCGAAGTACTGCATATTTTGATCATGAGCGGATGCGTGTATGACACCTTCAAAATTGCCTAGTGCAAGCTTAATTGCTGATCTATAAGCTTCATATTGCGGGTGGCCGAATTTTTGTGATCCTCCACCTATTTTTTTAATACCTGTAAATAAACTTCCTAAGATGGGCAAAGGCAATAAGTGACTTGACGCGCCATAATTCCCTCCAGTCTTTCCATTAGAATATATAGGATGATGGGCAGCCAGAATAACATTCTTATTTTTGTTCTTAGATAGAATCTCTTGAAGGAAGGTAACTAGCTCTAACTCATCATCTATCTCACAACCAGATCTCTTTCTTTCGTCAGAGTTATCACCTTGAAGCAGCCATTGAGAATCCATAAGCAGTAAAACTAAATCATCAGTAAGCTCTACTACTTTGGGTTCACCGCAACCATTCGAAGGCACAAATATGTTTTTATCATTGGCTTTTGATTGAACATATTCTTCAACATGATGTACTGAAGATGTTGTATAGTTATGACCGTTGAACCACTCATTATTTCCAGGAATAAAGTAAACTTTGTCTGTATTGTCTTTTAATTTTGCAATATATTCTTCAATGGATTTGTCAATCATTGAAAACTCTGGAGACTCTGTATCAGGCAGTCCGTTCTCAGAAAATGAATTACCTAAAAAAACAACTGATTGTGTTTTACTATTTGGCCTCAACTCAGATTTAATTAAATCTACAATCTTAGAATTATAAACCTTGGATTGTGAAGCTCCTATATCACCTACCAGGTACAGTTCGTAATCGATATTATCATGAGATAGTTGGCTTTCTTTCACATTCAACTCACCACTATTTCTCACGAATGCCTTTTTGGCTCCGCAAGAAGAAAATA
This sequence comes from uncultured Saprospiraceae bacterium, assembly GCA_938039305.1. Taxonomy (GTDB): domain Bacteria; phylum Bacteroidota; class Bacteroidia; order Chitinophagales; family Saprospiraceae; genus JAJRXG01. The sequence goes on along the minus strand of CALHUZ010000601.1, from coordinate 1,739 downwards.
TGAGTAAAACAGTCACAACAAATAATGTTTGAATATTTTTCATCTTATTAGGTTATCTCCTATTGAGAAACAGTAAAAATATATTACAGATTGACGAATTGAGATACCTGCTAAAAATCCATGCCACATTTATATACTTTGTAAACGAACATAATCATGTGGCAAGTTATCCCATGCAGCACAAGAGGACTGCAATCTCTTCGTGCGGTCCACTTTGTTGCTCACGGAGGTATGCCGGCAATCAAACCATTGTTTCGTCTTAACTATTATTGTTCAATCTTATGTTTTCTTGAATTTCCATTTCTTTCTATTCGATAATTATTTCTAATTATCTTTCTTTTTCACCACTTTCTTCTTACCACTCTTCTTATTTAAATTCTTCGTCTTCCCGGCTTTCTTCTGAATCCTCTTCAGTTCAATTTTCATCGCATCTAATTTCTTCTTTAATTTTTTTACTTTTTTATCTAATGTCTGTACCTTCTTTTTAGAGTTTTCTTTCTTAGCCATTTTTTTAGTTGAAATAATTAGTAATTAAATTTTAGTTAAAAACTCTGGATATATTTTTCGCTGTATTTATTTCTTTTCAGAAATTCTAAGTTTGTTGGCTACTTTAGAACCACAAACTCCAACACGACTATCATGTCTATAGGCAGGAGACAAACTTCTTCTGCTAATGCCAATTTTAAATAAGGGCGACATGAGACATCCTCAATTGATCCTAATTCGCGAATACATTTATTAAACCCACTATAAAAATTGAATACTTTATGCATTACATATGACTATCCAGAGAATCTGGCCATATAAGTCATAAAGTAATCAATCAGATTAATTAAAATCAATAGAGAATGTAATCTCAGGATTAAAGTCATAGCCTTCACTAATTTCTACAACTATAACTCTATCAGAATCCACTCTTAAATTAACTGATGAATTATTGCTAGCACCACTTGTAATATTATGTGGCTCTGAAAACGTAAAATAATATCTATCAACTTTCCCGGCAGGAAAAACACCAAATTGTCCGACCCAAAATGGATCGGTTTGATCTGGCAGTAATGTGAAATTAATAGCTGTTCCGGTTATGTCGATCTCGTATAATCCATTAATATCAAATGGAAGACCGGTCGCTGAACTTGGCTGCGCTAACGCTGTAGCAAATTCTGAGTCTGTAGATGAAAATGTCGCAAACTCATCGAAAGCATCATCTGCAGCTCCAAATAAACTCGCATACGTACTCTCTGATCCATCTTCTTCTAAGGTGTTTCGTAATGTGATATTTGTATTATTGTTCAATGAAATTGAGAATGCAATCCCTGGATTAAAATCGTAGCCTTCACTAAGTTCTACTACTACAACTTTGTCAGAATCTACTCTCAGATTAACTGACGGATTAGTACTTATACCACTTGATATGTTGTGTGCCTCGGAAAATGTAAAGTAATATCTATCTACTTTCCCAGCTCCAAAGACACCAAACTGTCCAATCCAAAATGGATCACTTGAATCTGGTAGCAATGTGAAATCTATACTCGTCCCAGTGAAATCAATCTCGTACAACCCATTAATATCAAATGGAAGACCAGTCGCTGAACTTGGCTGTGCTAACGCTGTAGCAAATTCTGAGTCTGTAGATGAAAATGTCGCAAACTCATCGAAAGCATCATCTGCAGCTCCAAATAAACTCGCATACGTACCCTCTGATCCATCTTCTTCTAAGGTGTTTCGTAATGTGATGT
>CALHUZ010000600.1 GCA_938039305.1 uncultured Saprospiraceae bacterium | reverse complement strand
ATAGTGTCATTTATTCAGACTTGTTGATTTATGTCTTCTGATTTTTCATTTTCTTCTTTCGATCGTATTGAGCGCAAAGCACGATTGGCTTCGGAACAATTCGACCTTGTTGTGATTGGTGGTGGAGCAACTGGAACCGGTATTGCTTTGGATGCAGCTTCGAGAGGATTAAAAACAGCATTGATAGAAAAGCATGATTTTGCATCAGGGACTTCATCTAAATCTACCAAGTTGATTCATGGTGGATTGAGATATCTGAAGCAGTTGGATGTTGCTTTGGTCAGAGAGTCCGGAACAGAACGTGCAGCTGTTAACAAGTTAGCACCACACCTTTGCTTACCAGAGAAGATGTTGCTGCCTTTAGTTAAAGGAGGAACATTTGGAAAATATTCGACTGCTGTAGGTCTATGGGTTTATGATTTTTTAGCGGGTGTAGATTCTTCGGATAAGAGAGTGATGCTCTCCAAAACGGATACGATAAAGAAAGAACCCCTGCTTGACCCTGAGACGTTAAAAGGATCTGGGTACTATGCTGAGTACAGAACAGATGATGCAAGGTTAACTATTGAGCTGATTAAAAAAGCAACTGCATATGGAGCTACAGCCATCAACTACTTGGAAGCTGTAGCTTTTGACTATGAGGGCGATATCATCAATGGTGTAAAATGTACAGATCAGCTTGACGGGGCAACCATTCGTATAAAAGCCAAAAAAGTAGTCTCTGCTGGCGGCCCATGGGTCGATAAGCTTAGATCCATCAATAATTCTCTCAATCACAAAAAGCTTCGCCTGACTAAAGGAGTACATGTCGTACTTCCTTATCATCGTTTGCCTATTCAACAGTCAGTTTACTTTGATGTACCAGATGGACGTATGATTTTTGCAATTCCACGAGGGAAGGTTACTTATGTCGGCACTACGGATACTGAGTTCACTGGTTCATTAGATCGAGTAGTGGCTACACAAAAGGATAGGGATTACCTTGTTAAAGCAGTGAACAATACCTTCCCAACTTTGGATTTAACTGAGCACGATGTCATCAGTAACTGGGCAGGACTTCGTCCTTTGATACACGAAGATGGAAAGTCGCCTTCAGAGCTTAGTCGTAAGGATGAGATCTTTACAGCGAAAGATGGATTGGTTTCAATAGCTGGAGGAAAACTTACTGGTTATCGAAAGATGGCCGAACGAATTGTAGACAAAATAATGAAGCAGCTCTGCAATGAAAATGATCGCGAATACGTCAACACCAAAACGAAAAACATCCCGCTCACACCAGAGCCTTTAACCTCTAATCAAGAGGTAAAGAACTACATAAAAGAGCTGACCAAAAAATGTAAGGGTCTTAGTCTTAATGAATCCGATGGCTGGTATTTAGTGACTAACTATGGTCGTCAAGCGAAATATATCTTAGACGAAGTTGAAAGAAGTGATCATCAAGACCCATTATTAAATTTGGCTTTAGCTGAACTATCATTTTGTCTGAATCATGAGATGATACAAAGGGCTGAAGATTTCATCGTGAGAAGAACTGGGCGACTTTATTTTGACATTCTAAGTCTTAAAAAAATAAAAGAGCCGATCATATCAACGATGTCGAAGAAACTGGGTTGGTCCGATCAAAGAGAAGAACAAGAAAGATTGATAGTCAATGCTCTTATTCATGACGCTACTCACTTCTACGATGATGAGCGCATTCCGAGTATTCTATCGGAGATCACAGTGGTCTGACTCAGCTCTGACAGTCAGAGTTTTATATGATATCGTATTAATGTTTATTTTGTAGTCGACTCAGCTTTTGGGTCGCATCATTATGAACAATTAACTATCATGGCAAAATACATTTTAGCCTTAGACCAAGGCACAACAAGTTCTCGAGCAATCATTTTTGATAAGCGAGGAGGCATTGTTAGTTCTGCACAAGCAGAATTCACACAGATGTTTCCAAAGCCAGGATGGGTAGAGCACAACGCTAAAGAAATCTGGCAAAGCCAACTCTCTGTGGCACAAGAAGTGCTCAAAAAAACAAAGATCAGTGCTAAAGACATAGCGGGTATTGGTATCACTAATCAGCGAGAGACAGCTGTGGTCTGGGACCGTAAGACTGGCGAACCTATCGCGAATGCTATTGTCTGGCAAGATCGTCGTACTGCGGCATTTTGCGATAAGCTTAAGAAGAGAAAAGGATTAGAAGCATATATAAAGAAGAATACGGGTCTTGTCGTTGATGCTTACTTCACAGGAACTAAGATCAAGTGGCTCCTAGACAATGTCTCAGGTGCAAGAAAGAGAGCGGAAAAGGGAGATCTTATGGCTGGTACGATTGACAGTTGGTTAGTTTATAAATTGACTGGAGGTACAACTCATATAACAGATTATAGCAACGCTTCAAGGACGCTTTTATACAACATTGATAAATTACAATGGGATAAGAAGTTGCTAAAGGAACTTGATGTACCTGCATCTGTATTGCCTGAAGTAAGGCAGAGTAGTGAAGTATATGGGCATACATCGAAGGAATTATTTGGAGCTGAAATTCCGATTGCAGGTATTGCAGGTGATCAGCAAGCAGCATTGTTTGGTCAAGCATGTCATAGTCCTGGGATGGCTAAGAATACTTATGGCACAGGATGCTTTATGTTGATGAATACGGGGCATAAAAAAGTTGTTTCGAAGTCTGGATTGTTAACGACAATCGCGTGGGGAGTTGATGGAAAGGTGAGTTACGCACTCGAAGGATCGATATTTATCGCAGGGGCAGCCGTACAGTGGTTGAGAGATAGCGTGAAGCTGATCGATGAGTCTCCAGATTCAGAATATTTTGCCTCAAAGGTTGATTCGTCAGAAGGAGTTGTTGTGGTCCCTGCCTTTGCTGGACTTGGTGCGCCTTACTGGGACATGTATGCCAGAGGAGCGATATTTGGCTTGACCAGAGGAAGTACTAATAATCACATCATAAGAGCGACTCTCGAGTCCTTAGCCTATCAGACCCGAGATGTACTTGATGCTATGAAGAAAGACTCAGGTATAGATCTGGCCACTCTTAAAGTGGACGGTGGCGCTTGCGCAAATGATCTGTTGATGCAGTTTCAATCCGACATATTAGGTACTGCTGTAGAGCGCCCCAAAATCATAGAAACGACGGCTTTAGGAGCGGCTTACCTGGCTGGACTTGCTGTGGGATTCTGGGATAAGAAATCTATAAGTACAAAGTGGAAATTGGACAAAAAATTCACTCCAAAAATGGATAAGAAGGAAAAAGATAGACTTTATGGTAATTGGAAAGTGGCTGTAAAGAGAACGATGAACTGGGAAAAAGAAGTCAAGTAATCGAAATATATGATGTCGCTTCTGATCAAGATCTTTAAGTGGCTCTTCGTTCTTGTCTTACCATTTGTTGTTCTGATCAGAGGAGCTATCTACTTTCATGCCGACCATGGCTTTGGGCCATGGATGTCAATGATCAGTGGAGTAGGAGTGACCATTTTCTTACTGACAATCTATATGACTGTTGTACATGGTATGTTTTCGAGTACACTTGGAGGTGCTAAAGCTTTTAAGAGAAGAGGTTACGTTGCAGCTGCCATGCTCATTGGCTTTTGTATTCAAGGTCTATTCTTTATGTCCTCTAATAACTTAAAGGACCCTGGCCTTTCTAAAGAGCTCAGATCTCTTCATCCCATAGTGCGTATGGCAGTGAGTATTGTAATCATTATAGATGGAGATCTTATCGTAACAGATGCCACTCGCAGGAGCAGCGACTATGAAAGAATGGGTTTGCCCCAGAATGAACGCTCGCTTCACTTTCCACAAAAGGATGGATATGCATATGCCATTGACATGAGAACGAAGCACAGATCTTCACTTCGAAATTTTATGCTTCAGAATTATTTTAGACTGATGGGTTTTAAGACATTACAGCATTCTGGTACAGCACCGCATCTTCATATATCTTTAAAGAGATCTAAAAAATAACAAAAGTATTTTTCAATTTTAAAAGTATACCGAATATGTCTTCTTCCGTAAAAATTCCGCCGCATTACAGTCCAGTCATCAGGAGCGGTGATTTATTATTTACATCGGGACAACTGCCTCTTTTGAATAGAGAGACTAAGGCGGTGCCGGAAGGCATAGCCGCTCAGACTTTACTCGTACTACAGAAAGTCGAAGCACTATTGAAAGAACGTGGCTTGACGAAAAGACATATCATCAAGACTTCAGCCTTTATATCAGATATCGAAGATTGGGGCACTGTCAATGAAGTATATGCATCCTTCTTTGATGAAGGATATAAGCCAGCGAGAAGTATCCTACCGATCAAAGACTTGCACTTTGGCTGCTTAATTGAGCTTGAGGCTATAGCTTCATTTACAACTCCATCAGATCAGGTTTAAGAGGTTCCTTGTTCCTTAGTTACAGGATGAAGAACCCATGTTAAGTGATCTTATTTGAGGGATTGCTTAAAAGTGCTTTTATTTGTGGTTATAAGAAAGTCTCTATGGGCAGAATATTTGAAGTAAGGAAGTCTACTATGTTTGCTCGCTATGATCGTATGGCGAAGCAGTTTTCAAGAATAGGAAAGGATATAGCTATCGCTGTAA
>CALHUZ010000599.1 GCA_938039305.1 uncultured Saprospiraceae bacterium | reverse complement strand
GAGCGATGGAATTAGTAATCTTTTTGAATTGCTAAAAGCTTCGGGAGATGCTGAAGGAGCATCTGCACAATTGATGAACGACTACACAGAAGGGAAGCTGAAATATTCAGATTTAAAAGAAACTGTTGCTAATAGTGTTGTGGCGATGTTGAAGCCTTTCAAAGAGAAGCGAGCCGAACTTGCTTCTGATAAGCGGGCTCTGAAAGATCAAATCAAAGCATCCTCAGTAGAAATCAGAAAGCGAGCCCAAGAGACAGTTAAAGAAGTGAAAGACCTAACTGGTCTCATGAACGTGAAATATTAATACATCAATATTTACGAATGAAGATATTCTGTGTAGGTAGAAATTATGCCAAGCATGCCAAAGAACTGAATAATGATGTGCCATCGTCGCCCCTTATATTCATGAAGCCGAAGACGGCCATATTGCCTAATGGATTGACGTTTTATTATCCAGAGTTTTCGCAGAATATTCATTTTGAAGGAGAGATAGTAGTCAGAATGAATGCCTCTATAAAAAGCTTGGAGCCTAAACGAGTGAACAAATTTATAACTGGTGTAACGGTTGGTATCGACTTTACCGCTAGAGATATTCAAGACGAATGCAAAAAGAATGGGCACCCATGGGAGCTTGCAAAGAGCTTTGATTTTAGCGCAGCGTTGGGTGATTTTGTTGATATGGACTTAGATGAGCTAGCTGAATCTGAGATTAAAGTACTTAAGAATAAGGAGCTTGTCCAGCATGGTTTTGCAAGGGATATGATGTTTGATATTCCTACTGTGGTCAGCTACATATCACATCGATTTACCTTGCATAAAGGAGACCTAATCTATACTGGAACACCAGCAGGTGTTGGACCAGTAGCAAAAGGCGACATATTAGAACTATTTCTCAATGATGAGCGCCTTTTAGTTACCGATATAAAATAATAATTATCATCTTCGCATCTTGATTTAAAATTAACGAACATGCCATATTTATTTACTTCTGAATCAGTTTCTGAAGGACACCCAGATAAAGTTTCAGATCAAATTTCTGATTCTCTAGTTGATCATTTTATAGCGTTTGATCCTTCTTCTAAAGTAGCGTGCGAGACGCTAGTTACAACTGGACAAGTAGTTCTTGCTGGAGAAGTGAAGTCTAAAACATACTTAGATGTACAACAGATCGCTCGTGATGTAATAGAGAAAATCGGATATACGAAGTCTGAGTATATGTTTGAGGCAAAGAGTTGTGGTGTTTTTTCATCTATCCATGAGCAAAGCCCTGATATCAATCAAGGAGTTGAAAGAAAGAAAAAAGAAGATCAAGGCGCTGGTGATCAAGGTATGATGTTCGGTTATGCAACAAATGAAACAGAAGACTATATGCCTTTGGCTTTAGATCTTTCTCATAAGTTGCTTAAGGAGTTAGCTCGTGTTAGAAAGGCGGGTCGTAAGATGACATATCTAAGACCTGATTCTAAATCTCAGGTAACTATCGAGTATAGCGATAACAATAAGCCAATTCGTATTGATTCAATAGTGATCAGTACACAGCATGATGAGTTCTCGAAAAACGATGCTAAGATGTTGGCTCAAATCAAAAAGGATGTTATTGACACGATTATTCCTGCAGTAAAGAAACAATGCTCTGCAAGTGTCAAAAAGCTATTTAATGATAAGATCAAGTACTATGTGAACCCGACTGGCAAGTTTGTTATTGGTGGCCCACATGGTGATACAGGATTGACAGGAAGGAAGATTATTGTGGATACATACGGTGGCAAAGGTGCGCATGGTGGAGGTGCTTTCTCTGGAAAGGATCCTTCGAAGGTAGATAGATCTGCTGCTTATGCGACAAGACATATTGCTAAGAATATGGTAGCGGCAGGCATTTGTGAAGAGATATTAGTTCAAGTGTCTTATGCTATTGGTGTAGCAAAGCCAACTAATATCTATGTCAATACGTATGGTACAGCAAAAGTAAAGATGAAGGATGGTCAGATCGCAAAGAAAATCAATCAGATTTTTGACATGCGACCATATGCGATTGAAAAGAGATTGAAGCTTCGTACTCCGATATATTCTGAGACTGCTGCTTATGGACACATGGGTCGTAAGCCAGAGAAAAAGTCTGTATCATTTACGGATGGTTCTGGCAAGACAAAGACTTTCAATGTAGAAACTTTTCCTTGGGAGAAGCTTGACTATGTAGCAAAGATCAAGAAGGCATTTAAGTAAGTTATTGCTGTCCTCTTTAGTCTCTGCGTCATCACTATTAACTTTGTAGTTAGCACATGATTATTGCAGTTGATATAGGTAATTCTAATGTTGTCGTAGGGGCACATGAAGAAGGAAAGTGGAAACACTTCTGGAGACTTCCTACACAAAAAACTGAAAATAGTCACCTCTTCTACGATATCGAAATTAGAAACTTGCTCCTTGAGCATTCTCTTGATAGAGATGAAGTAGATGGTGTCATACTAAGTACAGTGGTTCCATCTCTTCGGAGTGTAATGGCTGAAGTACTATCTTCTATTTTTCATAGTGATGTAGCTATTGTTGGTCCAGACCTATACGAAAGCCTTAGCTATAAAGTGCCAAGACCATATGAGATTGGAACAGATCTAGTGGCCAATGCTTATTCTGCCCACCGACAGTTTGGGAGGGCCTGCATTGTTGTTGATTTTGGAACTGCGCTTACATTTACGACAGTGGATAAGACAGGACTTATACTTGGGGTAGCGATTGCACCAGGTATTAAGACTGCTATGAAAGCTCTTTCCTCTAATACGGCACAACTTCCAGAGATACCACTAGAACTTCCTGATTCAGTAGTCGGACTGCATACAACTCATGCTATGCAAGCAGGTATTCTATGGGGCTATGTTGGTATAGCCAAAGAGTTGATATCTAAAATACGTGAAGAAGTAGGTCAAGAATACATAGCTGTAGCAACAGGAGGACTGTCTTTTGTGATGACACCTCTAAAAGATTTATTTTATAATATAGACCCAGAGCTTACGCTAAATGGATTAAAATATATGTTAGAAGATGTAATAGCTAACAAATCAAAAAATTAAAATGGAGAAATACACAGCTATAAAAGAACGTGCAGGGAAGTACACACAAATACTTGAACAAGTTGTCAACTATAGAGATGAATGGGGAGGGGGACTCAAGGAAATGATTAGAAAGACATCTGAAGAAATTTTGAGCCATACTGGAGTTAAGGCACAAATAGAGGTTGAAGAGAAATTTGAAAATTTAGAATCAATTACTATTTCATTGGGAAAGTCTATAAGTGGTATCGCTGAAAATGTAGATGGAGTTAACAAGAGGACTATCATTAAGGATAAGGGATCTCTTGTCTTTAGTCAGCTATTCAATGGAAAAGTTCAGTCATGGATGACTTATCCACTGATAGAAGGGTTGATGCAACCAAAGCCACCTAAAATGATTGGAATATATGGTCCTCCAGAATTTAATGAAGATCTAATCCTTACTAACTTTGATGAGTTTTTTAAGGAATTAATAGAGTGGGAGAATTATGATGATGACCAGCCAGGTCAGCAAGTAGCTCGCATAGGATTTGGGACTCATGCCAGTTTAGAAGAAGAGACGGAGGCGTAGCCTCGAAAGATTATAAAATCTAAAAGAAAGACTTATGTTTCAAATGTTGCTTTTCGATATGCCTAATTGGGGCAGTTCTGAAGTCTGGATGAGTCTATTGACTTTGACATTCTTAGAGATCGTTTTAGGTGTAGACAATATAATATTTATAACATTGGCTGCAAATAAGCTTCCTCAAAAGCTTCAAGCCAAAGCAACGAATATAGGCTTGTTCCTAGCTATGTTTCTCCGGATCGTTTTGCTCTTAGGGATTTCAGTTCTAATTGCAATGAAAGATCCGTGGATCGAGATAGACTGGCCGTGGTTACAAGCAGGTTTTTCTGGGCAATCACTTATATTAATTGGAGGTGGTGTTTTTCTATTGTATAAAAGTGTATCAGAGATCCATCATAAATTAGAAAGTGATGAAGGTCACGGTGCTGGTTCTGGTAAGCCAACAATATCACTTACTAAGGCAATTGTGGAAATCGTATTGATCAATGTCGTATTCTCATTTGATAGTATACTAACTGCTGTTGGCATGACTAATGGACTATATGGAGCATTGGTGATTATGATTATTGCCGTTGTAGTTTCTGTAGGAATTATGATGTTGTTCGCTAATCCAGTTGGACAATTTGTTAATAAGCATCCTACTATTCAAATGTTAGGATTGGCTTTTTTGATATTGATAGGATTCATGCTGATCTTAGAAGGAGGTCACTTGGCCCACCTTTCTATAGCAGGAAGTGAAATAGGAGCTGTGCCCAAAGGGTATCTCTATTTTGCAATAGCATTTTCTCTTTTGGTTGAGTTTCTAAATATGAGAATTCGAAAGAGTAAAGATCCGATTCAACTTCATGGTGCAAAAGAGCAAGCTCTTGAAGAGGGCTTAATGAAATAATGATCGACCTTTCAAGAGTATTTTATAGCGTTGTCTTCCTTGTTTTACTATGTGCTGTTCTATTTGGATGTAACCAAAATGTACGAAAATCCTATGCTGTAATACAAGGAGAAGCGATGGGCACATACTATCGTGTCACATGTAATTGTCATTCAGTTAAGGGCTTACAATATTCTATAGATAGCCTGATCAATGATATTAATAGTGAAGTCTCGACTTATGAGCCGGATTCATATATCTCTAAGATCAGTAAGGCTTCAGAGGGTACTCGTTTTACCGATGCCCCCAAGCACTTCGATGTCAATCTAAAGCGAGCTTTGTATTGGTATGAAGCGTCTAATGGTTATTTGGATGTAAGTATCATGCCGTTAGTTAATTATTGGGGATTCGGATATACACAAAAAAATGCTGTGAGGGCTATCGATTCTATAAAAGTGGATAGCCTAATGCAGCTAATCGGCCTTGATAAATGGACAATTGACTCTACTGAAATTATAAAAAATTTGGACGGCCAACAATTAGATTTTAGTTCTTTGGCTAAAGGATATGCAGTCGATCAGATGGGAGAATTGCTATTATCTAAAGGCTGTAGTGATTATCTTATCGATATAGGCGGAGAGATGGTTGCGAAAGGGGCAAATGATCGGGGAGACGATTGGGTTGTAGGGATATCTACACCCGACCCTGATGCCGCGATGAATGACCTTGAGCTTGCTATTAAGATATCGGATAAGGCTTTAGCATCTTCTGGAAATTATCGCATTTTTCATGAAATTCAAGGAAAGAAGTATGGCCACACCCTTAACCCATTAACTGGCTATCCTTATCAGGATGAATTATTAGCAGTTAGTATTATAGCTGATGAGTGTATAGACGCTGACGCTATTGCTACTTCATGTATGGCCTTAGGTTATAGAAAAGCTGCTACCTTTATAGCAGACATACCACAAGTGAGTGCTTGCTTTTTAGTAGGTGCTGAAGACGGTAGCATTCAAACTATTTTTGCCAATGGATTTATTCGATATGTCCTCCAGTAAAGAGGAATCAAAACAACCACAGACTCAATCAGAACTTATGGTCAAATTCAACCTCCAGAGAGATATAGTATTTTTCGATATTGAATCCACTGGATTGAATGTGCTAAAGGACCGAATCATTCAGATAGCATTTATCAAGTATCATGCTGATGGGTCAGCTCCGATCGAAAAAGAATTCATGGTGAATCCTCAAGTTGCTATATCCGCAGAAGCGATGGCAGTTCATGGTATCACACCTGACATGATAAAAGACAAGCCATTGTTTTCTGAAATTGCTCAGGAAATATTTGATTTCCTAGGCGATGCTGATCTCAGTGGATATAACTCTGATCGTTTTGATCTGCCAATGTTGACAGAAGAACTGTTCAGGTGTGGACTCGATCTTGAGGTAGAGAATCGAAGAACTGTTGACGTTCAGAAGATCTTTTATAAGATGGAGCCACGCACACTTAAAGCGGCTCTAAAGGTATATTGTGGAAAGGAGTTAGAAGATGCACATGATGCCTTAGCTGATGTCAGAGCGACTGTAGAGGTCTTTGCTGGGCAGATAGCTAAGTATGATGGTGTTGACTATGTAGATGGTGATGGCTTTATAACTAAGGCGCCTATAAAGAATGATATTCAGGCGATAACTGAATTCATAAGTGATTATAAAGTTGTTGACTTTACACAGAGACTCCGAAGAGACCAGAAAGGGGACATCATGTTCAACTTTGGAAAGTACATGAATCAAAAAGTAGCAGACGTCTTCAGTAGAGATAAAAACTACTACCATTGGATCATGCAAAAAGACTTTTCTTCTCAAGTTAAGAAGATCGTGAAAAAGATCATGGAAGAAGTTGAGGCTTCAAAAAAGGCCCAATAACCCGCTTAGAACAACTTAGCCCCTTTGTCATCTTAGTGTGATGAAAACA
>CALHUZ010000598.1 GCA_938039305.1 uncultured Saprospiraceae bacterium | reverse complement strand
GCTTGCGATTTCAGATTGGAATGCCACTGGTCTCGAAGAGACGAAAGGCATGTTGACTGAGATGTCTACTGACGTGCGATCTTATCAACTTGATGTTTCTAATTACGATCAAGTCAAATCTGTCATGCAAGCAGTCAATACAGATTTTGGTAGCATAGATGTAGCACTTAACAATGCGGGCATAGGAGCTAAGACTAATTTCAAAACTGCAGAACACACTTTAGAAGATTGGGACCGTGTGGTAGCAGTTAATCAGACAGGTGTCTTCTACTGCATGAAGGAAGAACTCCACTTCATGGCGAAGCAAGGATCTGGTGCAATCGTCAATATCTCATCCATAGCAGGTATGAAAGCACTTCCACGTCAACTGGCTTATGTAGCAAGCAAGCATGCCGTGATCGGCATGACAAAGACTGCAGCTTTAGAATATGCGAGAAAAGGAATCCGTGTAAATGCTGTTTGCCCAGTATTTACAAATAGCCCAATGCTTGAAGAGATGTTCTCTGCGAAAGAATCTCTTCGCGAAAAACTTGTCAATACTATCCCGCTTGGTCGTTATGGCGAGACCAGCGATATCGTCAATGCCATCCAATGGTTATGCGATCCGCAGAGTTCATTTATCACAGGATTGAGTATTCCTGTGGACGGTGGGCAGACGGCTTAAGTAGTACACTATAATGTAAACTTGTAAAGTTTTGATCTCTTTTAGAGGATCAAATTTTATCAATTAAGACATCTATGTATTCTGCATAGAAGAGAGGAATATTAAGCAAGTCATCTGTCTTATTCAGATTTAGATTGGATACTCGTATTCTAATCTTCGGAGCATACAACTCCTTATAAACCGAAAGACTTTTGGCCTTAGTGGAAGTTCCGGATTTTACTTCAACTGGTATACAATGTCCTTTATGTTCTATAATAAAATCCACTTCAGCTTTTCCTTCTGAAGTCCAATAAGCAGGTGATCTCCCAAATATTTTTTTCAAAGACTGAGCTACATAATTCTCTGCTAATGACCCTTTAAATTCTGTAAAAAATTGATCTCCATCAACAAATGTCCTATGGTCTAACCCAGCCATACGCATGAGAATCCCAGTTTCGAAACAGTATATTTTGAAAGCAGATATATCTTCATAGGCTTTCAAAGGAATAGCGATTTTTTCTACTTTTGGATGTTTATATACAAGTCCAGCCTGAACCAACCATTGTATGGCAGTTTCATATTCTCGTGCTCTCGCTCCAGTTCTTATAGCTTTAAATAAAAACTTTTTATTCTCCTTTGATAGTTGCGATGGAAGAGAATTCCACACATGCTGAATCTTAGTTTTAGTCGCTCCATCAGCATGCTTCACAAAATCTAATTCATATGCTCTAAGAATCTGATCTTGAAGTTCTTGAGCTTGACTAACATCTTTATTCTCAATTATATCTGATGCGACTTCAGGCATCCCAGCGAAGAGTAGATATTCTTTGAATACTGCATGAAGCTGATTAAAAAATACATCTGGGATCTGTCCGATCTCGTCAGCTTTGAGATAGTGATGGAAGGCATTGTACTTTTTAATATCAGATGCTTCTAAATATTCTGAGAAAGATAATGGATACATATCCATAAACTCAACCTTCCCAACCGGAAACGATCGATCATTACCTATTGTCAAACCAAGTAAAGAACCGGCTGCGGCAATGTGAATATCTGGAAGTTCTTCTTGAAAATACTTTAGAGCGATCAAAGCATCTCTGCATTCTTGAATCTCATCCAGGATGATTAATGTCGTTCTGGCTTCAATTGCTTGACCATGAATCAGGCTTAGCCTATCAATTATCGCTTGAGGCTCTTTATTCTTGGTGAAAAATGAATGTACGTCTGGTTGTCTCTCCAGGTTGAGGTAAAGGGTGTTATCGTATTCTTCTTTACCAAATGACTTTAATAGAGTTGTTTTCCCAATCTGTCTGGCTCCCATGAGTAATAAGGGCTTTCGCTTGGCTTTTGTTTTCCACTCTAACAAGTCATGATATATGTCTCTTTTAAACTCCATCTTACTATCGTAATATACATCTATATCACATTATTCGTTCCAATATTGTGATTAATTACGCATTATTCGTTCTAATAACGTGATAAATTACACATTATTCGTTCCAATAATGTGATAAAACTAAGATAAACCTTTAGATCCTGAACACAAACTACGCTGAATAGTCCGATGATCATGATATAGTCCACCTCTTAAAAGAGATCTTACTTTGAAACATAAATCCAATAACTTTGAGGATTACCAAAGCACCGTTTAGATGTCCATCAGAGATCAAATGTTCAAAGAATTAAAGGAGAAGAAGATATTCGATCAAGCAAGATCTTATGCATACGATTATGCTGATCAAGTCTCTGAGATGGATGTCTTTCCTTCAGATCAAAACATAGAAAACCTCAAAGCTTTTGATGAGCCGCTGAACCAGGCGCCCGCAGATGCCATCCAGGTGATTGACATGCTCAACAAATGGGGCGGCCCTGCCACAACGGCACAGACTGGAGGTCGATACTTTGGGTTCGTGAATGGTGGTGCCATTCCAGTTTCAATAGCGACCAAGTGGCTCTCTGACTTTTGGGATCAAAATGGAGGCCTCTATCTAACTTCTCCTATAAATTCTAAATTAGAAGATATCTGTGAGAGATGGCTGAAAGATATATTTAGCCTTCCAGAACAAACTGTTGCAGGTTTTGTCAGTGGAACTTCAATGGCCAACTTAAGTGCACTTAGCGCAGCCCGTTATAGACTGCTTAAGAATCAAGGTTGGGATGTTAATGTCCAAGGACTCAATGGTGCTCCAAAATTGCGGATCATCGCACATAGACAAGTTCACTCAAGTGTCAAGAAGACACTTGTACTGCTTGGATATGGATCAGGAAATATTGAGTGGTTAGACTCTGATGAACAAGGTCGAGCGATAACTTCTTCCATTCCTCCTTTGGACAACAGCTGTCTATTACTCCTTCAAGCGGGCAATGTTAATACTGGGGGCTACGATCCTTTCCAAGAAATATGTCCTAAGGCTAATGAGGCTGGTGCTTGGGTTCATATTGATGGAGCTTTTGGATTATGGGCCGGAGCATGCAAGTCTCTTCAGCATCTAACAAAAGGGATAGAGCTCGCGCAATCTTGGGCCGTAGATGGTCACAAGACGCTCAATACTCCTTATGATAGTGGCATAGTCATGTGTGCAGATGAAGAAGCTCTTTTAACCTCTCTGCAAGCAACTGCCGCATACATCAATTATACAGATCATAGAGAGCCATTACTCTATGGCCCTGAGATGTCTAAGCGATCCAGAGCAATTGAACTGTGGTCTGTGATGAAGTATCTGGGAAAGAGTGGTATTGACGAGATGGTAACAGGTCTTCATAAGCACGCGCTTCACCTATCAAGTGAACTAGACAAGAATGGCTTCACTGTTATAAATGACGTCGTCTTTAACCAAGTCCTTTTCAAATGCGAGACTCCCGAAAAGACAAAAGCCGTTTTAGCATATGTTCAAAAGTCAGGAATATGTTGGTGTGGTGGATCTACTTGGGATGATGTCCCAGTGATTAGAATCAGCATTTGTTCTTGGGTGACGATAAGCGAGGATATATTAAAAACTGTAGCAGTCTTTAAAGAGGCGATAGATGCTGTGTAAAGTATAGCCTTCAGTACAGCAATCATAATTGAGGGACGCTTTAGCTTAAGCTCCTTTCACAGAGATAACATGGTCAGAAGGTCTTTCAACTAATCTACCGATTACTTCCAGTGACAGTCCTTGAGTTGAAAGAAACTGTTCAAATACTACTTGATGAGCAGCATCAATACTAACGAGCAATCCCCCACTCGTCTGTGGATCTGCTAATATTTTATAATCTTCGTGACTTTCTAATTGTATTCGATCGCCATAGGTTTTCCAATTACGCTCTGTCCCGCCGGGCACACAACCAAGAGCGATATACTTTTCTACAAAATCAAAGAGTGGAATTTTCTCACGATAGATCTC
>CALHUZ010000597.1 GCA_938039305.1 uncultured Saprospiraceae bacterium | reverse complement strand
ATATGGTTTCGAAGGCATTTTTAAAGTCGGTCTGGCTCTTAGCCTTCCCAGTGATTCTGACTAACCTACTCCAAGCAAGCATGACGGTTATAGATACCATCATGATCGGACGACTAGGCCCAGAAGCTCTATCCGCAGTAGGTATGGGCAATATGATTCGCCTTCTCGTCTTAATATCCATTCTTTCTGTCAGTGGAGGAGCTATGAGCTTGATGGCTCAAGCTCGGGGAGGAAGAGATCCATATAGAATGAGTTTTGTCACAAGACAATCTCTGATTTCAGGGCTCCTACTATCCTTTGTGATCACACTGATTGGTTTGATTATATCGAAACCATTATTACAATTTATGAGTAGCGATAATAGTGCTGAGATAGTGAGGCTCGGTAGTGAATACTTATTTGTTATATTCTTAGCTACTCCTTTTATCACTACTAACTTTACGATCAATAGGCTCATGCAGGGTGCTGGAGATACGACTACACCTTTCTACTTATCCATCCTACTCTTGGTTCTGAATATTGGATTCAACTACATATTCATTTTTGGCTATGGCATCATCCCTGCTTATGGCATTGTCGGAGCTGCATATGGCACCATGCTTTCTCGGTTCATACTTTCTCTTATCGGCATCGCCATATTATACTCTGGAAAAAATATAGTAAAGGTTCTAAAAGGCTCTTGGAAGCCTGATCGAACATTAGTCAAAGACATTTTGGCAATCGGGGTGCCCTCTGGAGTTCAAGGTGTATTTAGACATGGATCCAATATTATAATCATGAGTCTTGTCACTGCATCCTCATTAGGATCTTTGGGTGCAGCAGCTTTAGCAATTTGTACACAAGTAGAATCACTCGTTGCATATATGGCAGTAGGACTAAATGTTGCAGGCACTGCCATCGTCGGAAAAGAACTGGGCCGTTGGCAACCCGATCAAGCTTACAATAAAGGAAGCATACTGATCTATCTTGGTTTTGGCATGATGGCCATATTGATCATTCCGATACTGATTTTTGATCGGGAGATCATTACACTTTTTGATCCATCAGCCACTGCGGAAATTATAAAAGGGAGTCTTTCCTATTTAAATACTAATACCTACTTCCTACCTATTTCAGCATTTGGGATCTTGATCACCGGAACGCTAAGAGGGGCGGGAGATACTAAGCCCGCTATGATCTCTTCTATATTCGGCAGAAATCTTACTTCACTGATTCTGGGCTATATTTTTGCATTTCCGATGGGCATGGATTTCGTAGGCATCTGGTATGGCGTTATAGTCGGTAGATTTGTAGATGCGATATATCTATGGTATGTATGGCGCTCTCGCAAATGGCAAATGTTCGCACTAAAGAAAACCGAAGTCTATAGAAAGCATCTTAAGAACTTAAGTGAAAAAAAACTGAGTACTTTCTTGGCGGATTATCGATCTCCCCAGATGGCGATACCTTCTACCATAGAGATAGTCAATGAGGATAACATCACATACCAAAGGCCTCATGAAAGTATAGTTGTATCTCTTGAAGAGCTATAAAAAGAAATTAGAATCTACCTAATGTCCTTTAGGACATGTAACACCGGCTGCAGCACCGAAGCTCCTAAACTTATTGATCTTTCAGCAGACCAACCTCCATAAACATCAGGCATATCATCGTTGTCTTTAAATGGCATTTCAATTGTATATGCCAAGCAGTCAAATCGTTGTGCGATCTGATTAGTGCACACCGTCATATTCGCAGCCCCTGGAGCATCTGGCCCATAGTTATGTTTGTCTTGAAAGTCAGGACATATTTCAATCCAGTGTGATTTGAATTTATCTTCTAAGTTCTTAATACGTTCTGTATAGTTAGCGATTCCTTCAGAGCCCGCCACGAAGTTGTATGGAATGGCTTCATCGCCATGTACATCCAGTAACATATCTACTCCGATCTTATCCATACTCTTTAATGCATAATAGACCTCTGGACTTTGCTTTATTCTTGGTTTTTTCCATTCTCGATTTAAGTTAGCCCCAGCCGCATTAGATCTTAAGTTTCCAGCTATTGAGCCGTCAGGGTTCATATTAGGAATCACATAAAAAATGGCTTCATTCAAGAGGCTTCTTGAGACAGCATCACTATCATCTAACAGTCTTTCCAACATACCTTCTACAAACCACTCTGCCATGGACTCTCCTGGGTGCTGCCGAGCAATGACCCAGACCTTTTTCTTCTTGGGAGATTGGTCTCCGATAATTAGCATATCTATACTCCTCCCTTCTACAGTCTCACCTATCTCAACAAGTTCACAATTATTTTCTAATTGCACTTCATGGATCATATCCTGATGACGCTCATAACTATACGGTGCAAAATAAGCGAAGTACATGCTATTATAAGAAGGCTGATAATCCACTGACAACACTCCTTTCTTATACGTAGTTGGAATTCTAAACCACTCTTCTCTGTCATAAGATGCACAGATATTATAATTCTTCCATCCTTCGGGATAAGATGCTTCTCCAGCGTTCATGATCGAAATCTTACACTTTACATCTTTGGCTCCCGTCAAGCGGAAATGAAACCACTGCAAGAATTTGGATTTAGTGTCCTTACGGATATTCAACTTGATCTTTCCTTTGCCAAATATTCTGACTACTTCTATGTTACCGCTATCGAAATTGGAGGATATTTTCATTT
>CALHUZ010000596.1 GCA_938039305.1 uncultured Saprospiraceae bacterium | reverse complement strand
GTTGATATCCACATTTGCCCCTTCTTATAATGTAGTGGTTCCCATGCTTCCTATTTATGACTTAGAGATAAAGGAGACTGGACTTGAAGGATTATTATCTTTTACAGAAGAGTTTGTTAATCATCAAGGATATCAAGACATTAACATTTTAGGAAACTCTCTTGGTGGACATATAGCTCAACTTTATGCGCTTGCTCATAAAGAGAAAGTTAGAACGATGACACTTACGGGTAGTAGTGGTTTATTCGAAAGTGGTATGGGTGATGGGTATCCGAGAAGAGGTGATAAGAAGTATATAGCACGAAAAGTAGCAGAGACTTTTTATGATCCGCTTGTTGCCGAGCCTGCCTTGGTCGATGAAGTGTTTGATACTGTTAATAATAGAGAGAGAGCGCTTAGGGTTGTTCTTACAGCTAAGTCAGCTCTAAAACATAATATTGGAGAAGATTTATATCAGATAGAGTGTCCTACTCTACTTGTCTGGGGAAAACAAGATTCTATTACTCCGCCTTTTGTTGCTGAGAAGTTTCACGAACTGATTCCAGGATCTACATTGGAGTTTATAGAAGAATGTGGACATGCACCTATGATGGAGCGACCTATTGAGTTTAATGAAATACTCAGCCAGTTTCTAAAGTCTCAAAACTAAAAAAGGGCATAACTAATTGATTATCAATTAATTATACCCTTTTATTCTTATACCTTATTTTCTAAGGCTTAATCTCTTTCTTCAACTTTTCAGCACGTCTAGCCCGTTGCATTGCATTTTCACGAGTGTTATTTCTCATAAGTTGCTTTTGTCTATATGTTTCAAAACGAGAGACTTCTTCTTGTGGTGGATAATAGTTGTTAGATGTATCAGTATCTGCTATTTCTAAGTATGGATCTAATACTATCTTGCTAACTTCTTTATCTGTTGGAAATACCTTAGTTATTTCAGATGCACCAAATCTCCAGACTTCTGCAGGAATCCTAAAGTCCTCTGTTGTTCCATCAGTATATTGAAACTGAAAAATGATAGGCATTGGGATGCCACCGATTTTCTTAAACTCGATTTCGTAATAATGCTTTCCATTTTGAAGTAAATCTTTCTCTTTCGCGCTTAAACTATTTACGAAAGTGTCGTACTGAGATTCATCAACAGCGTCAACTTCAAGTGGATCATATGTAGTATAAAAGTCCTTAAGTGTAGGATCTATCTCGTCGTAGGTTTGTTTAATTTCCTTGTTCCGAATAGATGAAATATTCTGAGGACCATTATCTCTTGCGTCTTTCTTTCGCGCCTTTTCAATCTCCGGATTACCAGTATTAAATTGATAGTGATTTACCTGACCTAAAGCTTGATCTACATTTTCATTTGTGAAGAACCATCCATTCCAAAACCAATCAAGATCAACACCTGATGCATCTTCCATTGTTCTAAAAAAGTCAGCTGGATATGGTTGCTTGAACTTCCATCTGTTTGAGTACTCCTTAAAGGCAAAATCAAATAATTCTCTGCCCATAACAGTTTCGCGAAGGATGTTAAGCGCAGTTGCTGGTTTTGCATAAGCATTGTTTCCAAATTGGAATATGCTTTCTGAATTAGTCATGATAGGCGATATTCTTGCTTTATCACCACCCATGTAACCAGTTATAAGATGTGCAGGTCCTCTCCTATTCGGATAGTCTCGCTCCCATTGTTGTTCTGTTAGATATTGTAAAAATGTGTTAAGACCTTCATCCATCCAAGTCCATTGGCGCTCGTCGTTATTGACAATCATAGGAAACCAGTTGTGGCCGACCTCATGAATGATAACACCTATATGACCATATTTTGTTCTTTTACTATAAGTATCGTCAGCTTCGCAACGACCATAGTTGAAGCAGATCATTGGATATTCCATGCCCATACTTCCGTCGATAGACCATGCTACAGGATAAGGATAATCAAATGTGTAGTGTGAGTACCACTTAATAGTATGTGCCACTGCTTTAGTACTAAACTGCTTCCATAAGCAATCTCCTTCTGGTACCCACATGGACTGAGCCATCACAGTTCTCCCGTCAGCCATTTTTACACCAAGTGCATCCCAGATAAATCGTCGTGAAGATGCAAATGCAAAATCTCTAACGTTGTCAGCTTTGAATTTCCAAGTCTGATATTTGTCTGTACCTTCTTTTGCATTCTCTAAAGCTTCATCTAAAGTTTGCATAGTGACGGGTTGCACAAAAGACTTTTGTGCTTCTGCCCATCTTTTTCTATGTTCTGCAGAGAGTACAGATGAAGTATTCTGAAGTTCACCTGTAGATGCTACAAGATGATCTGCAGGAACACTGATGTTTACTTCATAGTTACCAAAGATAAGAGCGAACTCACCGCGACCGTAAAACTGCTTGTTTTGCCAGCCTTCGATATCATTATATGAACACAGCCTTGGAAAGAACTGAGCTATACAGTAGACTCTTTCTCCATCATTGAATTCTTCATATCCAGAGCGCCCACCGATCTCTCTTGTGTTATTGATGTTATACCACCACTTAATTTTAAATGTAGTCTTCTGACCTGCCTTAAGAACTGTTGGTAGATCAATACGCATCATAGTTTTATTGATCGTATACTTTAGACCTCTGTTATTATCATCTGTTACTGACTCTATTTTGAAACCACCATCAAAGTCAGGAAACATGCGAGCCATTTGTCTTGAAGACACACCGTTTTCAGCATTGATAGATTCTGTACCGATGATGTGTGTATCACTGTCTTTTGCTCTCACATTTTGATCAAGCTGGAGCCAGAGATAGCTTAGATCATCTGGAGACTCATTATGATAAGTGATGGTTTCACTTCCGTAAATCTTCTTTTCTTCATCATTAAGTGTGATGTCCATCTTATAGTCAGCACGTGT
>CALHUZ010000595.1 GCA_938039305.1 uncultured Saprospiraceae bacterium | reverse complement strand
TATTTGTTTTTTGTCTTCCTTTTCGCATTTTCAATTTTGGGAACTGACTTTGTTTTTCAAGGTGTGGAGATAGGCTTGGTTAAAAAGAACGCTCCGTTAGTTATTGGAAAGACCATGGGCGCATTGACTGGTATCTTTTTGATATTGGCGTCTATGATTATGGGCATGCCCATGATACGCGATGATATGTATGGTGTCACACCTCTCATTTATACAAACCCTATCAAAAAGTTGGATCTTCTATTGGGGCGCTATTTGGGCTCATTTGCAATCTTACTTGTAGTTTTTTGTGGACTTCCTTTAGGCATGATGATTGGAGAGTTGATGCCCTGGCGTCTTGAGGAGGAAATGCTTCCATTTAATTTCGTTGCTTATCTTTTTACCTTTTTTACCATTGTTATTCCGATTCTATTCTTTGGAGGGGCCTTGTTTTTTGTTACGGGAACATTGAGTAGAAAGTTGATAGTTGTTTATACACAAGGAATTATTGTCTTCGTTTTATTCTTGCTAACAAAAGCGATCACGAATGTGCACATACAAGCAATTTTAGATCCTTTTTCCTTGACCACCACCACACTGCTAAGTAAAGATTGGACGGTGTTAGAAAAGAACTCATTGTATCTTCCCTTTAGTGGTATCCTGTTATTGAATAAATTGTTTTGGATTGTTTTAGGTATTCTGATTTTATGGGGCGGCTTCAAAATGTTTAAGTTTTCAATTTATTCTGAAAGAAGTAAATCTAAAATATCTAAGCTTCCTGATGACGTATTACAGAAGGAAGGGCAATTAGAATTGAGTCAAATAGACTTAAGAAGAGTGGTCACATATCATGGACTTGGATCTCAATTCAAGCAGTTCGCATCCCTGTCGTGGTTCTATGCTAAGACATTATTGAAAGAGACATCGTTTTGGGGAATTGTAATATGCGGTGTTATTATCATTCTTATCAACTCTGTTAATTTAGGAACTGTATATGGTGTCGATAGCTATCCGACGACTTACTTCATTGTAGAGGAGCTACAGGAGATGTCTATGTACTTTTTTGTTATTATTTTATTGTTCTATTCTGGAGAGCTTTATTGGAAAGAGCATGGGGTTGGTTCACATCTTATAAGTGATGCAACACCTATATCTGCATTTGTTAGATTGTGTAGTAAGGTAGCTGGACTAATAGGCGTCTTTATCGTGCTCATCTTTTCATTGATTCTATCAGGTGTTGTATTCCAGTTTGTAATTGGATATTACCATTTTGACCTACCTGTTTATTTTGTTGGGTTCTTTGTCGAGATACTTCCCTTTTTACTGCTTTATACTTTCGCTGCTTTCTTCTTTCAGGCTCTTGTTAACAATAAGTTCTTGGGAATATTGATGACGCTGGCTTTCTGCATAGTGGTTCTTCTTTTTCAAGCAATAGGATTTGACCACCCGCTCATCAGCTATGGTGGAGGTGGGCTAAGTTCGTATTCTGAAATGAATGGGTATGGTCATTTCTTGAGGCCCTTTCTTTTGACAAAAGTATATTGGGGGCTTTTCGGTATTTTACTGATGGTGCTGGCTTCCCTTGTTTCTGTGAGAGGTATTGATATTGGAATGATAAAGAGGATCAGGCAGATGAAGTCTCTTTTTAATCGTCGTGCACAAGTGTTGGCCGTCACTGTATTTGTACCTTTTGTATTGTTGGGGGCTTATATCTTTTATCAGACTAATATTCTGAATGTGGTTTGGTCTATGGATAAGCAGCACGACTATCGAGCTGAGTATGAAAAGACATTAAAGCAATATGAGTATCTCCCACAGTTGAAGATAGCTCAGGCCGACTTGCTAATAGAATTATATCCAGATGAAAGATCTTATGATATAAATGGATCGTATGTCTTGAAGAACGAGGAATCTCAGCCTATTAGTGAGATACATATCCAAAAGCAAATACAGTCTGATGTGTTTTTAAATAAGGTGGATTTTTCGCGAGAAGTGATTATAGATAGCCAGTTTCAAGAATTTGAATACATCATCTATCATCTGACAGAGCCTCTGATATCTCAGGATTCAGTGATTATGAGTTTTAGACAACAATTAAGGCCACAAGGATTTAGCTCCGACGGGTCAATGAGTTCCGTTTTATACAACGGCACATTTATAAGAAACAATGAGTTTCCTACTTTAGGGTACAACAGAAAGTATGAATTAAGTGAAGAAGCAGATCGAGAGTTGTATAATTTACCGCTAAGGGATGCAAAGCTGGATATAGACGATGTTAACGAACTTTGTGTAGCTCGGTCTGGAAGCGATTCAGACGGTGTTAAAACCAAGATTGTCATCGGAACCAACAGCGATCAAACAGCTATCACTTCCGGTGACCTAATTAGAAGATGGAAGGTGGCTGATCGGAATTACTTTGAATATCTCTGTGAAGAACCGATGATTAACTTCTACTCGATATTGTCTGGGCGCTACGCATTGCTTCGAGATGAGTGGTGCTCAGAAGATCAAAAATGTCACGAGCCTGTTGACTTGGAGATATACCATCATGCAAGGCATACTTATAATTTGAACAGAATGATGGATGGGATGAAGGCTTCCTTGGATTACTATTCTAAAAACTTCTCTTCTTATCAGTATAAGCAATTAAGAATAGTAGAATTTCCACGATATGAAAGCTTCGCACAATCGTTTCCCAATACCATTCCTTTTTCTGAATCAATTGGTTTTATGCTTGATATCCATGATGCAGTTGATGTCGATATGACATTTTTTATAACAGCACACGAAGTGGCTCATCAGTGGTGGGGACTGCAAGTGGAAGCGGCTAATGTGAAAGGTCAAAATTTCATCTTAGAGACTTTGTCGCAATATTCTGCGCTAATGGTTTTTAAGAATGATTATCCTCAATCAAAGGTTTGTCAGTTTCTTGAGTTTCAAAAAGAGCTATATGAAAAGGGACATAACAGATCAAAAACTCCAAATGTATCCTTGTCCTTAGTTGAGGACCAAGAGTATATTTATTATAATAAAGGAGCGATGGTGATGTATGAGTTATATGAACTCATAGGTGAAGAAAAGATCAATCAAGCTCTGCGGTCTTTTATTAGAGATTGGAATACAAAATCTGGAATAATCAAATCTGAGACGGGGAGATATCCAACGTCAGAAGATTTAATCTTGTACCTCATGGATGGTGCTACTGATTTGCAAAGAGATGAGGTTCAGAAGCTATTTACTAAAGTGTGAAAAACAAAAAAAGGCCAACCCAGTATGGGTTGGCCTTTCATATTTTTGAAAGCTATATTGTAAGGCTTACTTCTTGCCGAACATCTTCATGATACTCCCTAAAAAGCCTCCTGCTTTTTTAGCCGCGTCTCCGCCACCACCAAGTAGGTCTCCTGCTACATTTGCTAAACCTT
>CALHUZ010000594.1 GCA_938039305.1 uncultured Saprospiraceae bacterium | reverse complement strand
AAAGAGTAATGTTCACAGTGTCTCAGATAAAGATAAAGACAGCGCAGCACGTTCTAAAACTTGCCGGAATTGAGTCTTTCACTGTCGATAAGACGGATTCGGCGCATGCTGGTTTATTTGGTGATATCCAGCTTTATGTAGACGCAGAACAGGCGCAAGAAGCAAGGAAAATACTTGAAGAGGAGGAGGTTTTGTAAGTTAGAGCTAACTTATATCCACTTATTGAAACCCATAACTCTCTTTCTTCTTTTCTGTTCATCTCTGATGATCTTATTTTCTTGTTCAAAGCAAGACACAGAGCCAGATTTACCTAATACTGATGTTTGTGGCCAACTACAATCTACTAATCAGATCACCACTAACAATGGACTGGACGATATCTTTGTAGACTTATACTCAGAAGATTCTTCGCGCTTAGACAAGACTGGAGTTTATGTGTTTGAGGAAGGTGAAGAAGCGATCATCTCTCGGGCTTGGTTAAGCCAGCAAGCTCAACGCACCATCGACATACAGTACTTTATATTCTCAGAAGACAACATAGGAATTATCGCATGTGACTATATGCTTCGAGCGGCATGTCGAGGTATCAAGATCAGACTAATCATAGATGACTTGATGGTTGATGTTCATCCAGAATATGTGCTTGCACTTGCAGAGCATGAAAACATAGAAGTTAAGATTTACAATCCCAATCTCAACATTGGGAAGAACATCACTGGTAAGTTATCTAATCTCATCACTGACTTTAGAGGCATCAATCAACGGATGCATCACAAGACTTTCATAGTTGACGAAAAGGTTGTTATAACCGGTGGCAGAAATATTGCGGATGAATACTTTGACTACGATCACGAATACAACTTCCGAGATCGTGATGTTTTATTGATCGGAGACGTCTGTGAAGAAGTACAGTCTGAATTTGACATTTACTGGAAAAGTGATTTTACAATTTCAATAGAAGATCTTGTAGAGTATCCTAAGGAAGATTACAATTATCGAGCTGTTCATCATTGGGTGAATAGATACGCCAGTGACACATCTAATTACTGGCCGGAGATCAGAGCTACTGTTCCTTATGCCTTTGATTATCTGCAGTCTTCCGACAAATTCTACTGGGTAGATAGCGTGGATTTTGTTTCAGATCACCCAGGAAAGAATGATGGAGAAGAAGGTCTAAAAGGAGGTGGAATCACAACTGATGAACTCATCAGACTTGTACAATCTGCGGACTCAAGTGTATACATACAAAGCCCATATCTCGTAACAACGGATCTCGGAATCAACCTTTTCAAAGCAGCAGTCGACCGTGGTGTTGAAGTACACATCTTAACCAACAGTCTTTCATCTACTGACAACCTCGAAGCATTCAGTGGATACAAAAGATCAAGAAAGAAACTGTTAGATGTAGGTGTAAATATCTATGAATACAAACCTGATGCTGCCGTTAGAAAAAAGTTGATGAAAAGTGAATTACAAAGGAGATTGAACTTCGTACCAATCTTCGGACTTCATGCCAAGTCCATGGTAGTAGATAATCACATCGCAGTGATAGGCACCTTCAATTTAGATCCAAGAAGTGCTAATCTAAATACAGAGTGCTTTGTTACTATCCATTCAGAACAAGTTGCTCAAGACATGAAGGCGATCATGATTGAAGAATTGAAAATTGAAAACTCTTGGCATACAACCGCTGACTTCAATCCTGATGGAGAATCGAGCCTTGGAAAGCGACTGAAGGTGGCATTAAGAAGAGTTGTGCCTAAGTCGATTTTGTGATTGGTTTTCTAAAAGTATCTGCGACTGCAAAGCAACTAAAATATATGGCTCCTACTATAGCGCATATGTCCGTCCATGGATGATACTCCGGAAATCGGAGCAACCCAACAAGCGCACCTCCCACTCCTACTATAGAAAAGAATAAATGAAACCAAAAGAACCGCTTGGTTCTACTTGGATATGCAAACTTGAGCGGCACAAAGTGTAGTAGTCCAAAAAAGAGTACCGACACAAAATTGAGTGTCTGGTTGTTATGAAAAATGAAGAATTGGTAAAACACAACAAAATTCCATAAAACTGGAAACCCTATAAAATACTGGCCATCCTCGACCATTCCTTTTTTACCATAGTAGATCGCTGAGGATAACAGAATGACTGCTAGTGTAGGCATCATAAGTCCTTCGGTTACCATATCCGCCTTATAGAAAAAGAAGGCTGGTATCAATGCATAAGTCGCAAAATCAATCACGAAATCAATGGTTTTACCATCCATATATGGAAGCACTTCTTCTACTTTGGCTAAGCGGGCAAAGGTCCCATCTAAGCCATCTATCACAAAGCAGACGATCAGCCAAACAAAACAACCCGTCCAGTCTTCTTTGTCAATACATATCATAGCCATAAAACCCGCTAGGAGACCTAAAGCAGTGAATATATGCACTGACCATGCTAATATCTTCTGTACCAGAGTAGGAGCCTTGATAATACTATTACATTTATGTCACTAAAAAACCGAATGTATCAAAATTGCGATTGACTAAGGCAACACGAAATGTTTATCTGATTTTTATCGCGCTTGTAACTGCCGTGATCGCAGTCGCTTACTTCCAAGAGGCCCCTATTCGCTGGGCAGGTCTCTTCATTGTGATGGTCTTCTATTGTATCATTTTCCTGATAGGTATATGGTCGAGCAAAAAGTCTACAAGTAGTAACCAAAGTGATGAAGACTTCCTAATAGCTGGCCGAAAGCTACCTCTTTGGATTGCTCTTCTAACCATGGCAGCCACTTGGATCGGAGGAGGTTATATAAATGGTACCGCAGAAGCCGCAGCTACAAGTGGACTTGTATGGGTGCAGGCTCCTTGGGGATACGGACTGAGCCTCATCATAGGCGGTCTGTTTTTTGCTCGCAAAATGAGACGCTATCAGTTTAAGACAATGCTTGATCCATTGGCACAAAGATTTGGTGATAAAGCAACAGGGCTCTTTTTTATACCTGCAGTCTTTGGGGAGATCTTCTGGATAGCAGCTATCCTCACCGCTTTAGGAACAACCTTCTCGGTCATCATAGGTCTGGATACACAGACATCTATCATCTTATCAGCTGCTATAGCGGTCTTATATACAAGTATAGGAGGCCTTTGGTCGGTAGCATATACAGATGTGATTCAGATGGCATTGATCGTATTAGGTCTTTGCTTGGTTATGCCTTTTCTCATTAGTCATGCCGGTGGATTAGCATCACTCTCAGAAAACTATGATATGGTCATGGGTGATAGCGCATCTCTTATTCCCAACAAAGAGAGTATGGGCAACTACTTCTACAATTGGTTGGATTTTGCCTTACTCCTTATTCTTGGTGGTATTCCGTGGCAAGTATATTTTCAAAGGGTGTTGTCAGCCAGGACTGAAAACTCAGCCATGTGGCTTTCTATTTTTGCAGGTATTATATGTATCGTTGTTGCAGTTCCAGCAGCAGTAGTTGGAATGGTCGGAGCCACAGCAGATTGGTCAGCTTTAGGCCTTGCGG
The DNA here is from genome assembly GCA_938039305.1 of uncultured Saprospiraceae bacterium. Classification (GTDB taxonomy): domain Bacteria; phylum Bacteroidota; class Bacteroidia; order Chitinophagales; family Saprospiraceae; genus JAJRXG01. Next base: position 4,309 of record CALHUZ010000594.1, on the reverse strand, counting down.
GGCCAGAGAATGCGGCCAGTACATTGCCATATGTGTTTCAACATTTGACGCCACCATTCATTGCATTGATTGGTTTAGGGGCCATCGCGGCAGCTGTCATGTCTTCTATAGATTCATCTATGCTTTCAGCAAGTAGTCTTGGTGTCTGGAATGTATATAAGCCACTGGTCAAGCCAAATATTAAAAACAAAGAATTACAAAAAGCACTGAAGCGCACCATCTTTATAGTTGGAATTGCTGCAACCATCATCTCTTTAAAAGTGGAAAGTGTTTATGCCTTATGGTATCTCTGCAGTGACTTTGTTTACTGCTTGTTATTCCCGGCATTAGTGACAGCTTTGTTCGATCCAAAAGCCAATCGTATTGGTGCATTGTCAGGGTTACTCGTTTCTGCCTTTTTGAGATTCGGTGGTGGAGACGCTGTGCTCAATATTCCAATCTTACTACCCTATCCAATGATTGAAGATGGCGTTGTTCTTTTTCCATTTAGAACATTGGCTATGGTCAGTGGGTTATTGACGATTATAATTGTATCGAGATTGACGCAGAAGGCATATCCAGCGCGGCCGTTGTATATGGTTGATTAGGGTTCGTTTTCTCGCTTCCGCAAATATTATATTTCTACAATTTGGTTCCTTTTGTTTGTCATGGTTTTTGGTCAAAAACACATGCCACACAAGCGTATGGAACAACTCTATACTCTCGGTGAAACTGATATTAATTAAATGGTTAATTATCAGCTTATAGGGGCTTCGTTATTTCACTTTCTTATAAAGGTACATATTGCCATCTACAGGCGTGGCATTGCCAAACATATAGTCCTCACAAAATATATTAAGAACAGAAACCCCCTCACTAGTCTGTGGATTAGTCTTTAAACTGAAGTTGAAATTGGGTGAATTGATTTCTTCAATCTCCCAAGAAACCGACATTACTGTATCGGTGTAGGCACTTCGAAATGTATATTGAAGTACATCCTTTGTAAAAATGAGATATCCACAAGGTTGGGATACAGTTGGCACCCATCCTTCTCCATGTCCAATCAGCTCCCATTCGCCGATTAAGTTATCTTCAATACTGCTTATAGACTTTAATGATTGACTAGTGCATTCTTCCATCAGCCCTCTTTCTTCTTCGTCTATCAAACCGTCTTCATCACCATCATTCTGTTCAAATTGGCAATCATGCTCACCAAAGTTATCAATCATACTATCATCGATGATATCATCATGGCAAGAAGCAAAAAAGATACACAACACGAGTATATATGGAAAAGAGAATCTTAAACTCATCATTTGCGAATTGTTTTACTTTTGAGAAAACACTATAAAGGCATAATTAAAAGGAACTACGTCTTTTATTAGTATATGGTTGGGTTCCCTTCATTGAGTAAACCTTTTTCATGACTTTAATAAAGTCAATTAGATGAATCATTCTAATTGATGAATCATCAACTTATAAGACCTAAGACTATCAGGCTCGTTGATAACATTCTTATTCTCATCAAAATAACCGAGGTGTGTGTTCTTGATAAAACAGGCATGATCATCCAGTAAGGCTAATGTCGTTGGTGTATTGAAGGACTCGTCAAACACTATGATCTTCTTGCGTTCCGCGATCCGCCTACCATCATCACTAAGTTGAAATTGATACATACCGTTGCGTCCAGAGTCAGCCTCCCAGACATTGATAATCCCAACCAATCCAACTTTGTGATACTTTAAACCGTCTATACCTTGGTTCTCTTCATTGATCGTATTTACAATTTCCTTAGTAGTTAGATCGACTACTTTTATACCTTCCCAAGTTGCCAGATAAAGGAAGTCATCATCGTCAGAGATAGCTATGCCGTTACTGTTGGGTATGGACACATTACTTATAAAGATCTCTAATTGACCCGACTTCTTGTTGAGGGTGTAGATAGAAGAACTATTACTATCAGTGATGTATATATCGTTAGTTGAACTTACAGCTATGTCATTTAGATATACAAAAGATGTATCATCCAACTCATATGATTTGATCAGTTGGTTAGTTCGAATATCGACGAGTAGCAAAATGGAGGTATTATCCTCTCTAAGCAAGCCATTTCCTAAAGCATACAATGTGTCTCCTTTAATTGTCATTCCAAAGCCCGATTGATAGTTATGCTCTCCAGAAGAAACTACAACTTCAATATCTGATCCGTCAAAACTAGATCTGACGATCTTGTTATCCTTTAAGCTATTGAGATATACTTTTCTATTTATAGGATCTATAGCTATCCCTTCGGGTATGAGATCTTTATCAAATCTTAGTTCATATACTCCTTCGACTTTTTGCTCAGCGCAACCGATAAAACTTATCAATGTTAAGACTGTAAGACTATATAGAAAGGAACGTGTCATAATAAGTGATTGTCTAATGAAGCATATAATACACCTTTTTGTTAACGGGACAATTTATAGTATAAGTCTATTTGTTGCTGCAACTTCTCCAAAGAGGAACAGTCTTTAAACAAAATATAAGGATGAAACTAATTCTATTGGCAATTCTGATTCTGAGTCAGTCGATATGCTACGGCCAGCAAGGTTCGATAATGAAAGGCTCAGAAAGGGGGGATATGATTGATTCTTATATCAATCATTTATTACAAAGACAAGGCATTCCAGGAGCCGCTATAGCCATCGTTAAAGATAATGAGATTATTCATAGAAAAAATTATGGCTTATCAAACATTGAACATCAAGTCCCTATCACTGATAAATCAATCTTTAGAGTCTATTCTTTGACTAAGCCCATAATATCAGTTGGAATATTTCAGCTCATAGAAAATGGGCAAGTTAGTCTCGATGATTTAGTCTCGAAGTATATCTCTGATTTACCTGAAAGCTGGAATTATATCCAAGTCAAGCATCTATTGTCTCATTCTTCCGGATTACCAGACATGGCGCCAATTCCTGAATTCATGGATCTCTCAGAAGAAGAGTCAAAAAAGAAAGTCTTCAGTCAAGAACTTCGATTTAAAGCCGGAGAAAGATATAACTATAATCAAACAGGTTTTTGGATACTTCAAAAGATAATCGAAAGCGTAACTGGTGAAGCCATGAGTTCTTTCATTCTTAAAAATCAATTTAATTCAAACAAAAACGTGTTCTTCTCTAGTGACTCAAGAGATGTAATACTAAATAGAGCTACACCGTATTTTTCATTTTCCAAAGGCACTCTGATGCTCGACCATCCTTATTTGCAAGGTGATTATGCCCATGCTCTTAATGGTTTGAACATTACAATGGATGAATTTATAAAATGGGACAAGCACTTTTCTGAAGATGAGTTTTTAGATCTCTCCACCAAGGAGCTGATGTGGCAAAATTTCCCATACACCAAATCTGATAAAACGTTCGCCTATGGGTGGGATAAGGTTAATGTAAATGGCAATATCTCTTATGGCTTTTCGGGTTCAATGTGTACGGCATATCGTGTATTCCCGAACAAGAATTTGAGTATCATTTTTCTATCTAATGGGCTGGACAAGTGGTATAACATCGGCAATATCATGAATCATATAGCGAGTCTCGTAGATGAGGATATTTTGGATATCAACAACTTGGCATTTGAATCACTCTTAAGAGCTTCATTTGAGAACGATCGTGACAATTTCACACTTGAGTATCATAAGATAAAAAAGTATCCTCGACTCATGAAAAATGATTTTGAAAACCATTTAAATGATGTGGGCTATTTTTGTCTATTAAGTTTGGGTGACAACGAAAAAGCAATTGAAATTTTCGAGCTTAACACACGATTGTTTCCTAATTCATGGAATGTCTATGATAGCCTTGCGGATGCATATGAAAGAAATGCCAATAATGAAAAAGCAATTTTAAATTATCAAAAAGCTTTAGACTTAAATGTGGATCAAGAATACAAGGCTAATACACTGTCTAAGATTAAAAATTTGCAAGACTAACTATCACCACAATCGCTCATTCCTTAGAACTGACTTTGAATTTGTTGTCAAGATGTTTCGAGCGGAGACCTTGTATCAAGTAACCTCCGATGATAATTAATCTGTCCCAAGTGATAATTCAAGTGACTCGACAAGTGCATTAGAAACCAGCAAGTAGTCATCTCTTTTCCAAATAAATTCTGTGGGTAGTTCTTCTCGAGATCAGTATCGCTTAGGGTATCAAGAGTGGTTAAAACATCACGATGTGTTTCTTGGACCATCTTAACAAGGTCAGAACTTGCTACATCCTTTCCAGCAAATTCGAACTCTCTATCTCTGACATATCCGTTGTCTCCTAAAATCGCACCAATATAGGTC
>CALHUZ010000593.1 GCA_938039305.1 uncultured Saprospiraceae bacterium | reverse complement strand
TTACTGTTTGTGGTCAATCACTAATCGGTAGAAAGATTGATCTCGATGAGATAAATGAAAATGTCGAAATAGCCACCTCAATGCTCACAACTGTGACCACCTATCAACTGAAGGGATATTCCTTCCTTAGGTTTTAAGACTTGATGATTAATCACATTACCCGTAGTTTATGAAGTAGGCATTATAGATTTTGGCGTCGATATGGATGTGTTATGTAGTATACATATTGGACGCGTAGCTGCAACCTAGGCATTGCGATGAGAAGGTCATTTCGGCTACGCTCAATATCCAAAATACTACGCAATAGGTGGTTGAGCGTAGCCGAAACCACAGTTAGGATGATATGAAACTACAGCTACAATACAATAGTTATTATACACTATCAAACCGTGGCTCCTTTGTAGTCATTGTCTTTTGCTATTTTGGTAACTTCAATATTTTTTAATCATTCCACTTTGCTTTTATGAATCATAAGAAGACCCTGATTTTTGTCTGTGCTTTATTTCTCTTTTCTTCATTTGTGGTGGCTCAGTCGACACTTAAGCTTGAGGATATTTATAGCAATGGGACTTACAGCGCTGAGAGATATGGACCTGTCAGATGGATGGAGGACAATGAAGGTTATTCTACATTAGAGAAGAATGTTGATGTAGGTGGCGAGGACATTGTGAGGTATGAGTCGATCTCAGGTGATAGATCTGTGATTGTTTCCGCTGATCAATTAATTCCTGCAGGCCAAGCCAAACCACTTACAATTAAGAATTATGAATGGTCTAAGGATAATTCAAAGCTGCTAATATTTACGAATACTAGAAAGGTTTGGAGGTATCATACCAGGGGCGACTATTGGGTGTTAGACTTGAAGTCAGGATTGTTGACACAACTTGGAAAGTCAGTTGAGCGTACAACGATGATGTTTGCGAAGTTTTCTCCGAGTGCTGACAGGGTCGGTTATGTGAGCAAGAATAATATCTATGTTGAAGATATTGCTTCAGGCAAGATTACTCAGATTACTATAGATGGTAGTGAGTCTATTATCAATGGTACATTTGATTGGGTGTATGAAGAAGAATTGGGCTGTCGGGATGGCTTTAGATGGAGCCCAGATGGAAGTAAGATTGCTTATTGGCAGTCAGACACTAAGAATATTGGGACCTTCTACATGATCAATAATGTGGATTCCATTTATTCACAACTTATCCCACTTCCTTACCCGAAGGTTGGAACACCTAACTCTAATGTCAAAGTGGGCATAGTCTCTGCGAGTGGCGGAGAAAGTCAGTGGTTTGATATACCCGGTGATCCAACCAATAACTACATAGCAAGAATGGACTTCATTCCTAATTCTAATGAAGTGATGATTCAGCAATTGAATAGAAAGCAAAATCAAAATACAGTTTGGATAGGTGATGATACGACGATGCAATTAAAAAAGTTGTTTGTTGATCATGACGATGCTTTTTTAAATATACATGACAACATCATGTGGCTTGAAGATGAGCAGTACTTTACGTGGACGAGTGAAAAGGATGGATGGCTTAATTTATATAGAGTGTCAAGAGATGGCAAGGAGTTTATTACAATTACAAAAGGTGATATTGATGTGGTCAGGATTAATTGCATAGATCCTGCAAGTGGATATGTCTACTACATCGCTTCCCCTGAAAACTTTACACAGCGCTATCTTTATAGAAGCAAATTAGATGGAAGTACTATCCCAGAAAGGGTAAGTCCTATCGATCAGCCGGGGCAACATGCTTATCAGATTTCAGCTGACGCGAAATATGCAATTCATACTTTTCAAAATACCACAACTCCACCGATCATGTCTTTGATCAATCTTCAGTCTCACAAACCATTGAGAGTGTTGGCTGATAACAAAGAGTTGGCTGATAAGGTAGGTGCATTGAATTTAAATATTAAAGAATTTATCAAGCTAGACATAGGTGAAGTAGTGCTTGATGCATGGATGATTAAGCCGGCTAATTTTGACTCAAATAAAAAGTATCCACTTATATTCTACGTATATGGAGAACCAGCAGGGGCTACTGTTCAAGATGCTTGGCAAGGCGGAGACCTTTGGCATCAGTATCTTTCCCAGCAAGGGTTCATTGTTGTAAGTATAGACAACAGAGGAACAAAGACTCCAAGAGGGCGAGATTTTAGAAAGTCCATTTACGGCCAGATTGGTATCCTTGCTGCAAAGGATCAAGCCGCCGCCGCTAAAGTTCTTTTTAATAATTATAATTTTATAGACACCGAACGCATAGGTATGTGGGGATGGAGTGGTGGAGGTCAGATGACTATGAATTGTCTATTCCGTTATCCCGAAATATACGACGCAGGTCTTGCCGTTTCTTTCGTGTCAGATCAAAGACTCTATGATAATATCTACCAAGAACGATACATGGGGCTTTTAGAAGAAAATGAAGCTAATTACGTAGAAGGTTCTCCGATCACCCATGCTCACAAACTCGAAGGCGACTTAATGATTGTACATGGGACGGCGGACGACAATGTCCACTATCAAAACTTTGAAAGACTTGTTAATGAGTTGGTCAAGCATAATAAGATGTTTGACATGATGTCTTATCCTATGAGAGCACATGGTATCCGAGAAAGAAAGAACACATCATATCATTTACGACAA
>CALHUZ010000592.1 GCA_938039305.1 uncultured Saprospiraceae bacterium | reverse complement strand
ACTTATTTGGGTTTTAGCATTTACTCTTTTTTTTGATACTACACCGTTGATAGCGCTAGCTATGCTTTTTGCCGTTTGCTTTTCGCAAATGTAAAGCCCAGACAAATTTTTCATCATTTCAATTCCAAGGTTTTCAAAAGCGACAACGGAAAGCCCGCAACAAAGAGCTTCAATTACTGTGAGGCCAAAAGATTCTAATTTGCTTGGGTGAACTAATATGTCATGAGATTGTAATTGTAAAGCGACTTCCTCTTTTAAAAGACAACCTGTGAAGACTACCCGATTTTTCAAACCTTCTGTGGCGACCAAGGTTTTGAGACTTTTCTGCAAAGGGCCTTCTCCAATTATGGTGAGTGAATATTGTTTATCAAGAATTACTAAGGCTCTTATGATTAAGTCTACTTGCTTTCTTCCAATCAAATCACCTACGTAAATGATCTTTTTATAGCCTTCTGATTTTCTAATTGATGGCTTAAAGAGTTCTGTGTCTATAAAATTTGGAATGGTATCAATATCTCGAGACGTTTGATTTTCTAATTGGTTAGCGAGCTGTTTACTAACAGCAAGAACCTTTTTAGCTCCTCGTAGAGCTTTTGTTCCTAATCTATTATGTAGTGTTCTAATACTTCCATCAAGCCATCCTGTGAAATGCTCAGTAACGATATATGGGATATTGTTCTGCTCACTTACTTTTTCTGCGACCATCGCTCCTAGATAAGTGTGCGCATGTATGACATGAGGTGTCCCTTCTTGGGAAATATAAAATGCTACCCAAGATGAATATCTATCTACCCATTTTCTCAGACCGATAGAGTTGTTCTTAGGCCAGAAAGAAGAGGTCAGAATGTAGTCTTTGTTGTTTTTATCATCTCTTGTTACCTTGGTCCGATTAGAGATAAACCCTTCTTTCAAATAGGCGATATTTAAATCGGCATAAACAAGATCTATCTGAAGCCCTTCATTTCTTAATAGCCTAACTTGATCTTGGACAAAATCTCCATTTAGAGGTTCCAAAATACTCGGATACCATCCTGTAACAACTAATATTTTGAGCTTTTTATTGATGACTTAAGCTTAAGATTAACTTTGTACCAAGATCTATATAATAAGACAAATCTAAGGATATCGATTGTAGCATCGTCATACCTCATCTGAATCAAGTAAACGATCTTCGATTGTGTCTTGATTCTATATTTAGTCAACAGACTAAATATACTTATGAAGTCATAGTCGTAGATGGTGGTTCAGAAGGCATTGAGCTTTTTAAGGCAGAGCCCCAATGGAGCTCAGTGTTCTGGATTTCTACGGATACAGCTAACCCATATATTTCACGAAATATTGGGATAGAGGCTTCTAAAGGAAGAGTTATAGGGTTTCTTGATGCCAAGTGTATACCAAGCCCTAAATGGATCGATAATGCCATGAGATCACTTACTGCGGATGAAAGAATCATAGTTGCTGGGGCATATAAGGTGATCGCGAACTCTCAAGCATTAAAAGACAAAGCCTATGGATTGCTTTATCTTAACAACAAAAAGAATGTCGCAAAAGGATATGGTGTAACAACAGGAAACCTTTGGACACCGAAAAATGCATTTCTCGATTTAGGATATTTTGCAGATCAATTTGTTTCTGGAAATGATATCCTCTGGACGAAGAATGCCATTAAAAAAGGATATAAGATTATGTATGCAGAGCAGGCGATAGTTGTATATGAAGGCCAGTCTTATGAAAAATTGAAAGGGTCGATAGAAAAGTATTTCACTGGTATCGCAATTCAACATAAAAACAATAAAAAGGGACTATTCTCGAGATTGGCTTATTTGGCGAAGCAATTCATGCCGATGCGCTTTTCTAATTTTCAAGAAAGTATAGACTATCGAGGGTTAAACAAGAGGTCTTGGTTAGACAAAACTTATCTTTGGTTTATAATTTGGCGATTAAAGATTCACATGGCTTTCACATACTTAAGGAGAATGATAGGCCTATGAGTCAAAGCCACAAAAAAATATATGGCGGCTTTGTATCAGAGCAAAGTTTACCTCTCTTCTATCATCCAGAATTCATGGATGTAGTATCAAAAGGTGGTAGCTGGGATGTCTCTTTAGCGTTTAGGGATAATAAGGTTATTGGTGCTTGGCCTTATTATAAAAAGAAGAAGTTTGGTTTGACTACTTTGACTCAGCCAATGTTAACCCCTTATCTTGGTCCATACATCTTAACTAACTCCGAACAAAAGAATGCTTCGAAGTTAAGCTTTGAGAAAAAGGTGCTATATGAATTAATAAATGGGCTGCCTAAAGTTCACCGAGAAGTTTATCATGGGCATCCTCGCTGGACTAATTGGAAACCACTTCATTGGAAAGGATATCAACAGTCGACTCGCTATACTTATCATATTGATCTTACTCAGGAGATCCAAGATGTTTTTCAATCATTCACCGATAAGACACGCAATATTATAAAGATTGCAGATTCAAAATTTAGTGTCGAACCTAATTCTGACTCCGATGTGATGTACGCCTTAGTTGAAAGCACTTTTCAAAAGCAAGGATTACAAGTCCCTTACAATAAGCTCTATTTTAAGACCCTTCATAAATATTTTGAAAAGGAAAACAGCTACAAATCATTTGTAGCCTATGATTCTATGGATTATACTAAAAAATCTGTTGCTGGTGTTTATATGACTTTTGATTCAGATACTGCTTACCTAATGCTCACAGGTCGTGTTGGCCCTGAGGCTGGTGGCGCAGTAAGTAGCTTGATTTGGAAATGTATCAAGCAGGCAAAAGAAATGGGTAAGACAACTTTTGATTTTGAAGGAAGTATGATTGAAGGAGTTGATTCTTTCTTTAGATCATTTGGCGGAAGCCATGTTCCATATCATCGGATCACAAGAACATCTAATAAGCTCATATACATATTACTTCATCTGCTCAATAGAATATAATGAGCAGAAAAATATTGCTGATCTATAGAGTAGACAAAAGCGACAAGTCTAATATAGGCGTGGTTAATAAACTCATAGGGCAGATAGACGGTTTCACTCACAACAAAGTGAAAATTGACTACGTCATACACGATGACCGGTATATTTACCTAAACAGCAAAGTTGTTTTTAAACTTAAATCAAGTGGTCCCAATGTATATTTTAAATGGCGATTCTTTGATTATCTGCCTCATGAACTACTTGAGGGGTATACCCAGATTATAATTAGACATGGAGTAGCAACACTTTCTTTTTTACGGTTCCTAAAAACTATAAAAAAGATTAACCCTAAGGCAAAGATCTTAATTGATATGCCAACGTATCCTTACTCAAAAGAATGGAAGGGTATATCTGGAAAATTAGTAATGTTAGTGGATGGAGCATTAAGCTCTCAGTTGAAAAAACATGTAGACTATATACTTCATTCTGGTAAGGAAATTGAAATATTTGGAATACCGACATTCCCCTTTTCAAATGGAATTAGTTTGGAAAATGTGAAAATAAGAAGCCCAAAAAAGTCTATCGGACGATGGACATTTTTGGCAATTGGTAAGTGGCAGTATTGGCATGGGCTTGATAGATTAATTCAAGGGCTTCATCAATATGTAAGTACTGGTAAAAAGGATGTGCGATTAAAAATAGTTGGTACTGGCCCAGTTGAAAAAGATCTTAAGCAACTTGTCAAAAATTTTGATTTAGAGAAGTATGTTGATTTTGAAGGCGTTTTAGTTGGAGCAGATTTGGATGCGAGTTTTGATGATGCTGACATAGGCATAGGTACTTTAGGACTATTTAGAAAAGGTGTCCGGATAGATAGCTCATTAAAGCATAGAGAGTATGTGGGACGTGGATTACCATTTGTCCTTGCAGGGGAAGAGACTGATTTCACCGATGATTTATCCTTCATACATCAAGTTGGGGCGAAAGAAGGACCCATAAACATAGAAGCAATCGTTAGTTTTTTAAAGCAAGCTGATGCGAAGACGATGTCAATCGCCGCGAGAGCTTATGCTGAAAAGCACTTAACTTGGCGAATGAAGATGAAGATATTGATACAAAGCGTTCTATTTAAAGAATGAAGAAGTTAGACTTCTATATTATAAAGAAGTACTTAATTACTTTCTTGTTTGCCATTATCATGATAACGGCTATAGCTATCGTGATGAACCTTAGCGAGAACATAGATAAGTTCATCAGACATAAGCTATCTATATCGACAGTTGCTTTCGACTATTACCTCTACTGGATACCTTGGATCAATGGAGAGCTTTGGCCATTATTTGCATTCCTATCAGTTATCTTTTTCACCTCTCGATTAGCACAAGACTCTGAGATTATAGCAATGCTATCAACTGGTATGTCCTACAAGAGGATCTTACGCCCCATGTTCATTGCTGGAGGACTAATCGCAGGGCTTCACTGGATAGGTGAAAACCACGTTATCCCTAAAAGTACTTTCTACAAAACGGAATTTGAGAGTGAATATGTAAAGCGATCCCTGAAGACCGTCTTATCAAATGACGTCCAGTTTTTCATCTCGCCACAGCAAAAGATCTATTGCGATCATTTCCGCTCGAGGGATTCGACTCTGTCTACTTTTCGATTAGAGACTTTTGATTCATCTGGGTTGTTACTATCTATTTTAAAGGCGCATAAATTGAAGTATAATGTTGCCAAGGACAATTGGACTGCTTCGGACTATGAGATGAGGTCATTTGATGGCATTGATGAATATATTACAGTGGGTCATGGAGAAAAACTAGATACCACATTGGCTATAGTCCCGAGTGATTTTGTGCGGCACAGCAAGCAAATGGAGATCATGACGACTCCGGCATTAAGAGAATTTGTTGTTGCAGAGAAAGCAAAAGGCCTTAGTAATACGAAGCATTACAGCATCGAAGCCTATAAGCGGACAGCCGCACCTTTCACTATCATAATACTCACATTGATAGGGGCATGTATAGGAACTCGAAAGATAAGAGGAGGATTAGGGATGCACCTAGCATTAGGAGTATCGTTGGGAGCTGTATTTACTTTTATCAGCAAGTTTGGAGAGGCTTTCGCGAGCACAATGTCTTTTGCACCATTGCTGGGGGTTTGGATGCCTAACATAGTGTTTGGATTGTTGTCATTGTATCTTCTAAAAAAGGCGCAAAAATAAACTTTCAATATTCTTTGAAAGTTTGAATATAGTTGAAAACCACAAACAACTGATTTCCAGTGTATTATGTATATTTGGTCTTTAATTATTGACCACACAGACTTAATTGTTCAACAAAAACTTTCATTTTGTTAAACAAAGGCATATCTTTATATCATCAAATAAATACTGCTATGGAATTGATGACTAAAATAGATTTTAACAAGAGTTTCAATACACTTACTCCTTCTCTCAAATCATTTGCTTATAACTTGACAAAAGATGGTGAAGAAGCTAAAGATCTTTATCAGGAAACAGCGTTTAGAGCAATAACAAACCGAGATAAATTTAAGGCCGGTACTAATCTTAAAGCTTGGTTGTTTACCATTATGAAGAATATCTTCATCAATAATTATAGAAAGAAGGCGAAGAAGAATACGATTATGGACAGTACTGATAACATGTATTTTCTTAATTCTTCTGATACTATCATAAGTAATGGTGCGGGTACAAACATGGTCATGGAAGAGCTTGGCGGCATGATTAAGAATCTTGATGAGTCCATCAGAGTCCCTTTTGAGATGCACTATGTAGGTTTTAAATATCAAGAAATAGCTGATAAGCTTGAACTTCCTTTAGGTACTGTGAAGAGCAGAATTTTCTTTGCGAGAAAAGAATTGAAAAGCCAGATAAAACACCAATACGGGAATTATACTACGATCAGAAGTAAGCTGTCAGCTTAAGTAGTTGGTTTTCAGCACTTACTTAGGGAAGAAGTGATCCAATAAGGTTCGCGTCCATTCCGTTCATATAGCTCATTTATTAAAATGGCTCGGTTTTTAGCCTTTAATGATTGACTCTGGTTTAACAGAGTCACAATCATTAGGTTTTTACTCCATATATGAACAGACTTATTCTTCAGATCATATGTTTAATATCCATTCTGCCGCTAACGGCACAGAAGGGTATGGAGTTAGGGGCTTGGGTTGGGTTCACTCATTACTATGGGGATCTCCAGACAGAGTTGACTATATCAGATCCAGGTTTAGCAGGAGGTTTAAATTTCAGATATAACCTGGACAACCGCATTGCCTTGAAGACTTCATTAAATTATGGAAGACTTTCGGCATCTGATGCTGACTCAGAAAACACTTTTGAGCGACAGCGAAATCTTAGCTTTTCATCAGACGTCTGGGATGTCACCACTCAAATAGAGTTTAACTTTTTGTCTTATATCCATGGTTCAAAAGAAGAGTTTTTTACTCCTTATTTGCTGGCGGGATTATCTGCGTTCGCATACAACCCTAAGACTACTTTAGATGATCAAGTATTTATTCTTAGAAACTTTGGTACTGAAGGGCAACCCATCGGAGAAGAATATGGAAGGTTTTCTTTAGCTCCAACTATAGGCTTGGGTCTCAAATGGGACATCAATGTTGATTGGAGTTTTAATATTGAGTTATCAATTCATGCCAGTCAGACGGATTATATTGATGATGTTTCGGGACTCTATCCAGATCTCAATAACTTGAGAACAACACGAGGAGACCGAGCCGTAAGTTTATCAGATAGATCGATTGTTCAAGGTATCGGAGAAACAGGACGCCAAAGAGGAAATAGTAGGAACAATGATGTCTATACCTTCTTAGGACTTAGCATCATGAAATACTTTGGTACCCTATCTTGCCCCAAAGTGTCAAAGCTCTGATTTATTTATCCTATTTTTATAGTGCAAAATGGACTTAATCTGCACTCTTACAGTTCAAGTTAAATCGTTTAGATACATACCTATAATTTTCAATTATTGAGTGAGATAATAATGTCTATTGAAGGCTTAGATGCTTTAGAACTTTTTGGTGCTAAAGATGCTAAGCTCAATATCGTGAAGCAAGCATATCCAGGTGTTGCAATCAGCCATAGAGGAACTACCTTAAAAATTTCTGGAGAAAAACAGGATGCTCAAAAAGTTAAAGACAAGATTGAGGTCCTTATAAAACTACTTAAAGAGCACAAAGAGCTTAGTAGCAATACCATCCAGAATGTAATCAAAGATTTCAATCCTTATAATCATATGCCCTCAAGACGTGATAGCGGAAATGTCATCGTATATGGAAATGGAGGAAAAAAAATAACCGCTCGGACACGAAACCAAAAACGTCTTGTCGACCTATCAGAACAAAACGATATTCTTTTTGCCATTGGTCCAGCAGGAACTGGAAAGACATATACCGCTGTAGCTTTAGCCGTTAGAGCGCTAAAAAATCGCCTTGTTAAGAAGATCATATTGACTCGGCCAGCAGTAGAGGCAGGTGAGAATCTTGGATTTCTCCCTGGAGATCTAAAAGAAAAAATAGATCCCTATCTAAGACCGCTTTATGATGCCTTAGATGATATGCTTCCAGGTGAAAAGCTTGAACAATTCATGTCTAATAGGACTATTGAGGTGGCTCCATTGGCATTCATGAGAGGTCGAACATTGGACAATGCATTTATCATATTAGATGAAGCTCAGAATACAACCTCGATGCAGCTTAAGATGTTCCTTACCAGGCTTGGGCCAAATGCACAGTGCATCATTACTGGAGACTTGTCGCAAGTAGATCTACCCAGGAGCCAAAAATCTGGTCTGAGAGATGCCGTTGAGCTATTAGGAGAGATAGAAGGGATCGGGACTGTTTTCTTAACTGGCGAAGATGTGGTCAGACACAGATTGGTTAAAGCCATAATCAGTGCATACGGCGCTCAAAGCAAACAGAATGATGTAAATTCGTCTCCTCAGAAAAAAGAATCAAAAGATGGGACAAACGTCGACGGTACTATATAACGGTAAATTACGTACTACAGCTAAACACATCAGATCAGGAGCGGACATCATAACTGATGCTCCTATAGATAACAACGGCAAAGGAGAAGCTTTTTCTCCAACAGATCTCGTTGCTACAGCATTGGCAAGTTGTCTGATAACGATCATGGGTATCAAAGCCGATAGCATGAGTTTAGATATAACTGGAGCGCATGCAGACATTGAAAAGGTAATGGCCTCTGGTCCAAGACGGATTGATGAGATAGTTATAAAAGTGACGATGCCTGATAGACCGTTTAGTGCGAAAGATCAAAAGGTTCTTGAAAATGTAGCACGAACTTGCCCTGTAGCCCTTACACTACATCCGGACACAACTCAAACAATCAATTTTGTTTGGTCATCATAATATTTAAGTGATATCGATGGAGAGAATTAGACTGTCTCACCCGACGGGTGAAATAAAGGGGACAATATTATTAGATGGATCCAAGAGTATAAGCAATAGGGTATTGATCATAAGATCACTAGCCCCTACATCATTCAACATTCACCATTTATCCACAAGTGATGATACTTCTAAACTTTCTAACCTGCTTGAGCACGGCGGTAAAGACAACGTTTATGATGTAGGACATGCTGGGACGACGTTTAGGTTTTTAACCGCTTATCTCGCGATTCAAGAAGGTATTCAAGTGTTGACTGGTTCATCAAGGATGCTTGAAAGGCCTATTGGTCCTCTTGTCGATGCGCTCAGAATGATCGGTTGTAAGATTTCTTATGAAGGGAAAGAAGGCTATCCACCACTTAGAATAGAAAGTATAGAAAGAGATAATCTTTTAGATTCTGTAACAATAGATGCAGGAATAAGTAGTCAATACATCTCTGCACTTATCCTCATTGCCCCAACTTTGCCAAAAGGCTTAGTGATAAACCTGAGGGGAGATATGGTCTCTGAATCTTATCTTAAATTGACGCTTCAGATTGTAAAGGACTTTGGGGTCGAAGCAACATATGAAAATCAAAAAATAACAATCGCACCACAAGAGTATAAATCAAAAGATTATACAATTGAAGCGGATTGGTCTGCTAGCTCTTATCATTATGCTATAGTAGCGTTGGCTAAAAAAGCGACACTTAGATTGGAAGGGTTATTTGAAAATAGTTTTCAGGGAGATGCTATGATGACGGTTATAGCAGAGAGCACAGGTGTGCAAAGTACTTGGGCCGAAGAAGGGTTGAACTTGACTAAGATACAATCTAAGAGTAAGTTAGAATATGACTTTGTTAACCAACCTGATGTGGCTCAAACGGTTGCGGTTATATGTGCAGCAAAAAAAATAGAAAGTGACTTCAGTGGTTTAAAAACGCTTCGAATAAAAGAAACAGATAGAATATACGCGGTTGACAAAGAGCTTAATAAAATATCAAGTTCTTTCACTCTCATTGAAGACCATTCTGATTCTTCAGATGAGCATTATCAGATAGGTTTAGGGGTATCTTTTAATGATGGAATTCCATGTTTTGATACTTACAAGGATCATAGAATGGCCATGTGTTTTGCACCATTGGCATTATTACATCCGATTGAAATCAATCAACCTAATGTTGTTTCAAAATCCTATCCATCATTTTGGGAAGACCTTAAAAAACTTGGATTTGTAATAGAAGAGTTGGCTTAGTTCTTCGTACTAATGTTTTATTAGAAATCTGTTCCAAGGGATATGTGAAGCTTTGGGCTTCTCACATCACCATCTATCCCCCAAGCGTAATCGCCTCTTATAAAATATCCAAGTAAACTTACTCTGGCACCTACACCATAACTGTAGGCGAAAATGCTTCGATCTAAATCAAGATTGATGTTCACACGAGGTGCTCTAAGGGTTGTTTGAGTAACCGGACTGTTTTCACTATTAGGTAGAAACCCGTGCCAAGCAGAGCCAAAGTCAGTAAATGCAACTAATTGTATATTCCTGAGTAATTGAGATTTTAATTCTCTTGCACTCAAGTATTTAAAAAAGGGAATTCTTAATTCTGCACTCGCTAGAAAAAAGCTCTGCCCATTTCGGACATTATGATTAAAACCACGAAGATTTGGCGCGATTGTTTTATATGCAAAATTAGAACCCTGAGGAACAGGTGTGTTCTCTTCGAATTTCGGTGTAACCCAACCATCTGTTCCACCTACGAAATATAAGATCTTATCTGTGCCAAGTGACGTGCCACCTGCTGTACGCAAGGCAAGAATCGATTTGCGTAGTATAGGCTGATAATGTCGAGCATCAAATCCTACCACTGTTGTAAATCCTCTAGAAGCATCTAAGCTCCAGCTATTTCCAAGTTCTAAATCAAATCTATTGATCACTTCTACATAAGCCTTATACTTCGTGCCGTGATGTATGTTAAGATCTATGTCAATTGTATTATCAAAAACATATTCTAGTTTTAGGCTGATTCTTTTCTCATTTAGGTTTTCATTTTCACGAGTGATCTGATCTGTATGTAAAAAGAAAGTTTGATCTACCCTAAGTTGCCCTGTTGCTCTTACACTCCTATATGTATCAAAAGGATAGCTCCATCTATGCAGACCTATCCAAGTGACATCTTTTATACGTCTTTCAAATCCAGGAGCTGGTTCTGTTTTTTGCTTTCTATAAAGCGCGAATCTTTTATCAATGCGTTTTCTTCGGTCGTCAACAATAGAGAAGAATTCTGATCCTCTAAAGTCTGTTGGGATTCTGACACCTATTTCTATATTAAAGTCTTCGAAGATGTCTTTTGCGACCCCTTTAAATAAAATTCCTGTCTCTTGAACTCCGATCTGATTTTCTTGATCAGCATATGATTCAAGACCTTCGAACAAAACTTCATTATCTAACCTTGTTTCGAACTTTTCAAGTTTGAACTGTCTTCTGGAAGCTACGGCACGTGCAGGAATGAAGTCAATGACTTTTTCTTTTTCTTGATTTTGGCCAAATGTCTCAACAAAATCTCTTTTGAAAGTTTTAAACTTTGCATTGGTTTCTAAAGGTTCAACGACTTCTGGGTCATCAAATTCACTTTGAAAAAACACAGGGGATTTAGGAGCTTCTATGACAGTTGCTACTTGCGGCTCGACGACGACCGGTTTTTTGGGAGTGTCAGAAGCTGTAGCCGTATAATATAACTCAGTGGCGCCATTCCAATTAGGACTTTCCATATAAGTGCGATATGCTCCGTCTTGATATGCTTGATATATATGGATGTCCGCACTTTTTATTGCTTCATGATTAATTATATTTCTGCTGTAGTTAGAATTTGCATAAGCGCTTCTTCTACTGTTGAGATCTATGGTCCATCGATTATTGATTCCATTGATGTTTTTAATAAAAGTGAGATAGTGACCATTGGCTAATCTGGGCTGCATCTCACTTACATCAGGAGTGTTGGTTAGTCTTAATGGATAGTCACTGTCTAAAGGCAAAAAGAAAATATCAAAATGTGCAGTAGGCAATATTGTATCTAATCTTTCTGGAAGAATCGATGCTGTTGTTCTATTGGAGGAAAACAAGATGCCCCATTGTTCTCCAAGTTGAACATAGCTAGCATTTATATCGTCATAAAAATCATCAGTTATTTGTTCATGTTGTCTTGAGATGGCCCGGTATCTATAGAGATCAGAATAGCCATCCGTCGTAGCATTGAAGAAGTACTCATCATCTGAGATATAATCTATGTTATAGATTCTTCTAAAGTTTTCTGGGATACTCTGCTCTATTACATCTCCGCTAATGAGATTCATCTTTCTGAGCATGATATCGGCTCTATTCTTATAGCAGATAGTAATTTCAGGATTAGTTGGATGCCAAGCGATGATAGGATAATTATAATCTGCTTGTTGGACTTTATTCTTACTTCCATATCTAAAAAGAACAGATTGGTCTCCTGTGTTGAGATCTCGTAAGATGACTTGATATTTTCCAATTTCATTTACGACATAAATCAGTTGACTTCCATCAGGACTTAATTTATATGTGCTTTTTGGAAACCACTTTTTAAACCCTAAATCCACCTCTGCATCTTCACTAAAATCCTCGAAGACGTCTTTTTCTACTTCATAGTATGCCGTGTAATATTCCGCCCAATCTCGTTTTAACTTTTTTTCATCAAATCCAAAAACGAATTCTAGATTATCATTGAAGTCACTACGCAGTCTCATAAGGTAGAGCATAGTTGTGATAGACGTTCTTCCGTATTCTGATGCGATATAGTGCCACATCGCATGTCCTGCTACGCGGGGATGTTCATTTGCAAGCCGATCAAACTTTCTAAACTTAGATTTTTTCAAATTCCACAGATCACGAAATTCATCTTCTATACGTGAGGTCCAAGCAGTTTGTGTATAACTTACGAACCCCTCTCTATACCAAGTTGGGATTTGAAGGTCTGGATCACTATCGACTATCTCTTGAAGGCTGCCTTGGCTATACATAGCATTGAGATAGACATTAGCTATGCCTTCCTTGATACGTAGCTCTAAGTTTCTGTGATTACCATCAAAATAAACGAACATGCGACTACCTATGACCTTGGTAGATTCATGTTTTGTCTCAAAGGTTTCTTCATTCCCTATGTTGCTTTGAATGAGATCAGAGATATCAGTATATACTATGATTTCAATCTTGTCATTGATCCTGTGCTCTACAAAATTCTGGATATTTGGATGGACTGATTCTGCTATCTGAATCGCTGATTGAGCTATGTTACGCCCTTTACCGTACCAGTAGACGATAAAATTTTCCGTCTCGTACATCCACCACTTATCAAAGTCATCATGATACTGTATCCTGTTCTTCCCGAACTCAGTTCTGATGCTCTGACCCTCAGCCACTACAATACCTGTAAGTACAAGTAGTGAGAGTATTATACGACGCAGTGTTTTCACGTTCATCTATGGAAGACCTTTGAAGCTTTAAGACTAAGTTATTTAATAAATACTAAACGCGTGGAAGGGTTCACCTGTGTTATGCATAATGCGAAGCTACTTAACAGAAAATGCCATAATTTTGGCTACTTATATGGCAACACCACAGACAGTAGCATTTCACACATTGGGCTGTAAGCTTAATTTTTCCGAGACATCAACGATAAGA
>CALHUZ010000591.1 GCA_938039305.1 uncultured Saprospiraceae bacterium | reverse complement strand
ATATTTCCTTTTGATTCATACATGGCATAGTCACCTGATTGGATAGTGACGGATCTAAAACCTGCAGGTAGATTTTCAATTGATGAGACTTCGCAACCGATGACAACTGTATATGGCTCGTTGTGATCACCTTCGTATTCTGTATAGATACAATAGACGTCGCTCCCCTTCTTGTTGGCTATGCTTTCGATACAATTTTCTGACATCCACTTCTGCCATAGACCTGGAATGTCTGTTCCTGCTTGCCCTGCTGCATTAGATGTTCTCATTGAAATTCCTACGATCTGATGTTCTGATACTTTGTGCATAATTTTGTTTTTTGATACCAGTTGAATCTGAAATTACCGTGTATAATTGATTTGATTTTCCCGTATGCATCGTTGAAAATACTCGCCATAGCTATGGCTATACCTGCGCTTTTCGCCTTCCCTACAGACAAATCAATTTCAATTTTAATACGACATCCCAAATGCAAATGGTATTAGACTATTGTTTTAAGAATACTACAAAGGTATCGGCGGGTGTGACAGCCCTATGTCAAGGGTCAAAATCACGTCGTAAAAAAGATCAAGAAACCTTGAAGTACTTCATCAAGTCAAACCCTCGATCTTCGAATGGATCAGTGGTTAATTGAAAAGAAAGAATTCTATCCAACCTGAATTCTCTATTATCTTCTCGCAGTCTGCAGTAGGCAATAAGGATCCAGTTTTCTTTGGTATGATACAGTGCTTGGGGTTCTACGGTCCTTATAGTCGTCTCTTTTTTATGAATGGCTTCATATTCAATTCGGATCAAACGCATATCCGTGATTGCAATCTGCAGTTGAGAGAGTGTGTCACTATTGGTTTCTCTCTTCAGATTAGTCATGACAAACATGCGATCCGACAACATATTGGACTTATCCTTTTGTATGCTTCTCATGACAGCCTTCACTTTCAGAATGGCTTCATGATAGTTATCGATCAATGATTGGTCTTTGTTCCTGACGATGAACTGTTCTCCAGTGATGAGCGCATTAGCCTCTTGTTGGGTAAAGCTTAAAGGAGGGAGGTTGTAGCCATCTAGCAACATGTATCCCTTTCCTTCTTCTGTGACAATCGGCACACCTGATTCTTCTAGTGATTTGATATCACGATATGCGGTACGCTTGCTGATGTCGAACTTCTCTGCTATCTCTGTTGCAGTGATTAATCTTTTAGATTGTAAAAAGGTAAGTAAAGCCGTCAGTCTTGATAGACGTGATATGTCACCTTGGTCTGACATCTACTACCTTGACTCCGTGACAGTTCCATCTCCGCAGAAGTAAGATCTTCCTGGATATCTATCTATTAGTGATTCGTCTGACACTGAGCAAAGGATCGATGTCTTATTCTCTTTTACAAGATCGATAAATAATGCCATGACATCATCAGTGCTCTTATTGTCAAGATGAACCATCGGGTTATCAGCAAGTAGAAGTGTCGGCTTATTGAGGACAGATCTGGCGATTGCTACTTTCTGACGCAATCCTGAAGGAAGGTCTCTAACAACTTCTCCTTGAAGCATACCAAGACCGAGCTTATCTAAGACTTCAGTTATGCGGCGCTCTCGCTCGCTTGCTATAGCCCAATCTGTAGAAGATAGTATGGTATCAAGATTATTGAAAACTGTCTGATCAGTGAATAGAGGATAACTATCTGATATCAGTCCGAGCTTACGTCTATACGCCTGAAGGCTCTTCTTATTCAGATTAGACAAGTCCTCGCCTGCAGCATAGATACGTGCTCCATTCATCTTCAGCAATCCATATAAGGCTTTGATAAAAGATGACTTGCCTGTACCTGTCTCACCTTTCAGGTAGCAGAACTCTCCTTGATTCATGACTACATGAATATCTCGAAGTATCATACGATCATTCATCAATACTGATGCACCGTCTAAATGAAGGACTTCACTATATTCGCTCATATGGCAAAATTGTTAATATTTGGGCAAGGAAAAGAATTTTAAGCCTTTAAATTGAATTGCCTGATCGCTTTATTTAGACATAGTCTAAAGATTCTTCAAAATGACGCCTGAGCCTAATATCAATTAACTTTGGGGTCCTGATCAAGCATGTAACTCAGCTTATGAAACAATCACATATTCTTGCCCTTCTTATATTAGTGATATCAGCTGCTTTATTAGCCTTTTCTTCTAAGGACTTAACTACTTTTTCAACATTTGCGGAAGCGACAAAATCGCAATCAAGAGTAAAGATAGCAGGTCAACTGGCGAAAGCGGATCCAATCGTTTATAAGCCAGAAGTAGATGCTAACTTTTTCAGTTTCTATCTGATAGATGAGAATGAAGACAAGCGCCAAGTGGTGATCAAGGAACCAAAGAGAATGGACTTCGAAAGATCAGAGCAGATCGTTGTGACAGGAAAGATCAACGACAAAGGAGTATTTGAGGCATCGGAAATGCTTTTAAAATGCCCTTCGAAATACAAAGAAGAAGAACTCGCCTTACGCAAGCAAGCAGCTGTAGTCGGATCCTAAATGGATGAAGTAACATACATCGGAGAACACGTATGGTTAGGACAAGTAGGTCATCTGGCCTTAGTGTTATCATTCGTCAGTGCACTCTTCACAGCTTGGGCTTATTATAATTCTTTCAAAAAAGGTGATGTCAAGACCCTCGAGGAAGACTTAACATGGAAGCGACTCGGTAAGATCGGGTACATCGTCCATGGGATCAGTTTGTTCGTCGTGATCGGCCTTGTGCTCTTTGCCATGGTCTCCAAGTACTACGAATACGACTATGTCTACAGAACAGTGTCCGACTCTTCCCCGATGCGCTATCTATTGGCGGCATTCTGGGCAGATCAAGAAGGTAGCTTCTTGCTATGGATGTTCTGGCATGTGATCCTGGGATGGATCTTTATCGCAAAAGGAAAGACATGGACAGCACCAACGATGATCACGCTGGCCCTGATACAAGTGTTTTTGACCAGTATGCTTTTGGGTGTATTTATACCTTTCATAGAAGATGATATGAAGATCGGAAGCAACCCTTTCATCTTTGTAAGAGACGTCTATGACGCACCGATATTCGCTAATGCCGACTACCTCACTCAGATAGAAGGTCGAGGACTGAATCCTTTGCTTCAGAATTATTGGATGATCATACATCCTCCAGTATTGTTTCTTGGATTTGCGAGTGTGTCGATACCATTTAGTATGGCCATTGGAGCACTTAGTACAAGAAGACATGCTGACAGTTTAGCTCCATTATTAAAGTGGTCGCTTTTTAGTTCTTTCATCTTAGGATTAGGGATCTTGATGGGCGGCGCATGGGCTTATGAAGCATTGACATTTGGAGGATATTGGGCATGGGATCCTGTAGAGAATACTTCCCTCGTACCATGGCTACTTCTCGTGGCAGGAGTACATACGAACTTGATCGCTAAGAGCACGGGTTACTCCATCAAGACAACTTACATATATTATACACTTGCATTCCTCATGGTTCTTTACTCTACTTTTCTGACGAGAAGTGGCATCCTGGGAGACACCTCAGTGCATGCATTTACGACGATGGGGCTTGAGACTCAGTTGGCGCTCTTCATTGTCTTCTTTGCAGTACTTGGACTTTACAAGTATTTCACTCAAGGTAAATTTATACCGGTCAAGCCAAATGAAGAAAACATATACAGTAGAGAATTCTGGATGTTCGTTGGAGCATTAGTGCTATTCTTCTCTGGTTTATTGATGACAGTAAGTACATCGCTTCCAGTCTACAATAAGATTGCAGAGCTTTTCAATGAACATCATATACCAGTCGCGATAGATGATCCAATGAGTCATCACAACAAGTTTCAGATATGGATAGCTGTCTTTATGGCTTTACTGGCTGGAACGTCTGTCCTTTTAAGATACAGTGCGGCTAATTGGTCAACTTATAAAAAGAAGTTTGGCAAGTTGGCTTTAATCAGTCTTGCTATCGCACTACCGATCACATACCTACTTGGACTAGTGATCGATACATATGCATGGCAACATCACGCCTTCTTGATGGCGGGCATCTTTACAATCGTTGCTAATGGTGTATACGTCGTCAGCATTATGAAAGGCAATCTAAAATTGTCTGGTGCTGCCTTTTCTCACATCGGATTTGGAGTATTGATTTTAGGTATCATGTTCAGTGGATTGAATAGTGAGACCATCACTTCTGCTCGATTTTTACAAAGAGATTTTGTAGAAGGAGAAGCAGCCAACAAGGCTATTATTCTAATTAAGGGAGAACCGTTTTTTACTGCTGGATACTGGATGAACTATACTGGTGATACCTTGATCGACAATCTAAGGACCTATGACATAGAGTTCAAGCAAGTCAATGAGAAGAATGAAGTTGTCGATAGTTTCCTATCTCAACCATCAGCTTTATACAATAAAGAGTTTACAAAAATAGCATCTCCAAATCCTGGCAATAATCGCAACTTGACTTACGATGTATTTACCGCTGCGATACCGCCGCCGTTCATGCAAGATGTAGAAGTGGCAAAGGCACTTGATGACTCTCTAAAATATCTATCGCACATCGTTAAGCCAGGCGAACTGATTGAAGAGGAAAGATATACTTACAAGGTTTCTGAACCAATACTCAATTATGATTTTGGCAAAGGGCAAAAACACCGAGACACTACCGAGTACGATCTAACGATCGGTGTTCCGATGGAAATAACCATAAAGAGAACTGGCGAAGTCAAAAACATCGTTCCTGGCTTAGCACTAAAGAATGCTCTTGTTTTTCAAATTGACCAAGTTATCAACGAACTGGGAATTAAGATTAAGGTTTCTGATACAATGTTTTCTAAAATATTTACGGAAGAAGACAAACTCGCCTACGAGGACTTTAGCCTTTCTCCAGATGAAACTGCAACTTGGAATGGTTACCAGATCAAGTTAGCTGGATTTGATAGATCTGGAAATTATAAAAACTATCAAGCACAAGAAGGAGATATAGCGATAGCTGCACTTCTTGATGTAACAAGTCCTTCAGGAGCAACTTCGACTCAAAAACCAGTATTCATACTGCGAGGTTCACAGCAGTTTAGTATAAAAGATTACGATCCAGAATCGGCACTTCACATCAGGTTCTCCAATATTGATCCTCAGACTCAGCGCATGAGTTTCCGTATAGCTAAAGATGATAGAACAAGCGACACTGTTGAGTTGATGATCGCCAATGATATGGAG